>JAHITU010000024.1 GCA_018817595.1 Patescibacteria group bacterium | reverse complement strand
TCAAGAATCTTAATGAATTCTTCTAAGGTTGCATTGCAATTCCTTGCTGCTTTTTTATAATCTTCTTTTGATTTAATAATATGTGTACTTTTATGTTCTGTATGGACTTGCCACATACAGCAAGGATATTCTTCTTTATTGTTAAATAAATCAAAATGGACAGCGCTACCACTTTTATTATAAATCTTGACTCTATCAAAACCTTTTTCTTTCAATAAAATATTTAAAGCTTTTATATAAACATTAAGTTTGTAATTTAGTTTCGGCATAATAGTTTTTATCTATTACCTTAGAATTCCCAGTAAAGATTTTATTGAATAAATCATGTGATATTTCACTAAATTTATTAAAATCTTCTTTATCAGATAGAGGAATATTTAGTAAGTGTTCTGGTTTATTATATCTCTCAAGACCTTTCTCATATTGAATAACCATTTTTCTTAAAACATCTTGGACATGTTTTTTATTTTCAGATTCATATGTAATATCATAAGGCATAACAAAACCTCTCCAAGAACCATTTTTGGATTTATAAACAACATTGAGAGAAAAAGGAAGTTTATTTTTTGTCGCTTTTTTTCCTCTTATTCTTTCTAATAAAGCATTCATATTATTATTTTAATATTATCATAGATATTAAATATATCAATATAAATATAAATCTAAATCTAACCCTTTATAAATTTTACTTTTTGTTCTATACTACAAACGTTGAAAACATAATATGGCGGTGTTGGTGTAATGGTAACATTAGAGTTTGTGGAACTCTCGTCACGGGTTCAATCCCCGTACACCGCCCAAAAATAATGGAGCAAACACGATAGTGTTTGTGCAATATATTTTTGTATGGTGTATGAGGATTGAAAAGAGCTTTGTACAAAGTCTTGCGAGGCGCAGCGGAGCAAGATCAAAGCGACGAGGTCAAGAGTTCTTATTGTTTTAGGAGCGAACCTGCCTGCCCCTGCGCGCCGGCAGGCGTGGGCAGGCAGGGCGAACTAAAATAATTAGAACTGGGGACCAATCCTCGTACACTGCCCTAGAATAAAAACCAAACACCCTAACTCAATCGAGTTAGGGTGTTTGGTTTTTAAGTTTCTGATATAATTTGTATTATGAATTCATATTTAATAACAATTGACCCTCCAAAAAATATATCTGGAAGAATAGATATATATAGAAAAAAATATGGTAAATTTACCACATACAAGATACCTCCGCATGTTACTATATTTCCTCCATTTTACTTGAATAGGGTATCTGAAAAAGAAATCCTAGAGTTGTTAAGAATCTCTTTGTTAAATTTAAGCAAGGTTTCTTTAACTTTTGATTCTGTAAAATATTTTGAAAACGGAAATAATGTTGCCTTTTTTGCTCCAGATAAGAATTCAGATGTCCTTATAAGACAAATATTTTTAAATATTTTAAAGGATTTGAGAAATAAGGTTAAAGATGTTTACGATGAATATAAAATGACTGTTGAAGATTTTGATCCTCATTTAACAATCGCAGAAAAAATACCTGATTCTGAATTTAAAAAAATAAAAAATGAATTAAAGAATATAGAAGAAAGTTTTGTATTTAATTGCAATTCTGTTTGTTTATATAAACAAGAGGTAAAATCAAGAATTTGGAATAAGGTAAAAGAAATTAAATTTAATTCATGAAAAAACAATTAATTAAAAATTGTAAAAAGCTTTTGGTTGCTTATAAATCAGGAGAACTTGGGCAAACTATAATGCCAGAAGATTCTAATCCAGGATTTTCTAAAAATAATCAAGAAATGAGGTTAGCTTACTTTACCTTACCTATGGCTCTGAATTACCAAAGAGATAGTTACAAGCTTTGGGAATCAGCTTTGAAAACTTGGAACGATGAAGAAACAAAAGATGTCTTTGATATTGATTTAATTTCTAAAATGTCTGAAGTCGAACTCAGAAAAAAATTAATTAAATATAAAGTAGCTTTACAACCAAATAAGCATATTGCAAGTTGGAAAACTATATCGGAAACAGTGTTAAGAGAGTGGGGGTCTTTTTCTAATTTTATAAAATCTACAGATAATGATTTTCTTGTTTTAAAAGATTTAGTTCAAATTAAAAATAAGAAAGGGTTTCCTTATCTTTCTGGACCAAAAATATTTAATTACTGGTCTTTTATTCTTGGGGGTTATGGAGAAATAAAATTAAAGAATAGAGAATATATTGATATTGCTCCTGATACTAATATCACAAAATGTTCCGTTAAATTAAATGTAATTACAAAAGAAGAGGTTGAGAAGTTATCTAAAGAAGAAATTTCTGAACGATGGAAATTATTACTTAAAAATTCAGGGATTGATCCTATAGAAATGCATGCACCGCTTTGGTTTTGGAGTAGAAATAGTTTTGTTTTCAAATTGTAATTTAAAAACATCTTGTATAAATTATTTTTTGTAGTATATTCAGAATAGCTGTTCTTTTAATCATGATTAAAAGAATTTAATTTTTTTAACTTATACGGCACATGTGCCAAAAAGGAGGGAAGACATGTCTTCTTCTGTTAGTTTTGATCAAGTGGTTATGTTCATAAAAGCTTTAAGGTGTAAAGGTGGTTTTACTGCTGATACATTAACAAAGCTCGGACAACATTCTGATTTGAAAGATCTTAAAGATTGGGCGGAAGGGAAATTAAGACTTATTCCTATCACAGAGAATATTGTTTGGTGTGGGGGTGAGCCTCCTAATGTCCCTGAAGGGTTTCATGTTGTTGAAAATACAATAAATAAACCTTTCGTTATTAATGATGTCATGTTGTTAACGACTCATGAAAACAATCAACCTAAAACCATTGGCCATACTCTTTTAAAAAATAAAAAAGAAACAAAAGGTTGTTTTTATCTCAATGCGAGAATTTATGATTTTTTATTTAAAAATCAAGAACTGATCCCAGAGAGCTGGAAGAGAGGAGAGAGATCTATTCTTTTTTGGGGGACTATTTTTGGTAAGAAACATAGTCTTTTTATAAAAACACTATGTTGGAATCACAAAGAATCAAAGTATGAAACAAATATGATTTCATTATCAAAAACTTTCGACTTTTATTGTGTTGATGCTTGTTTTATAAAAACATTTATGTAGTTTTTACCCCGTCTTGTTTCGGCAAGACGGGGATTTATTTTTATCAAATTTGTTTTATTTGATATACTTAATTTAATAATTATTATGATTTACACTAGGAAAGGAGATAAGGGAATATCTGAGGATTTTAATGGAGAAAGATTTTCCAAAGATGATTTTGTGTTCGAAGTTTTAGGGACTTTAGATGAAGTTAATTCTTTGATAGGGGTTTGTAAGTCTCAATCTAAAGATTTTGGTGATGAGATTATAAATCTAAAATTAAAAGATTTATTGGAAGAAATTCAAAAAGATTTATTTATAATTCAATCCCGAATAGCGGGAGTTGATAGAGAATTAAAAGAAGAAAGAATTCAGTGGATAGAAGAAAATATAGATTTTGTTGAAAACCAAATTCCAAAACTTAAAAAATTTATAATCGCAGGAGGGTCTGATTTAGCTGTGACTTTAAATTATATAAGAAGCATTGTGAGGAAATTAGAAAGAAGAATTGTAACTTTAGATAAAATTAAAAAAATAGATTCAGGTATTTTAGCCTACTTAAATCGCTTATCTGATTTATTTTTTGTATTAGGTAGGTTCGTCAATTTTATAAAAGGGTGTGAAGAAAAATATTTTTGATATAATAAAGTAACCAAAATATGACTGATTTAAATAAGCAAATAATTAAAGATATATTATTTTTTGTAGCTAGTATTATTGTTGCTATCTTTTTTATTAAATCAGGAATCGCTCATCAATTCATCTCTGCTTTAGATGGTTATAACTGGTTAGGAATTATTTTTGCTGGTTTGTTTTTTACTTCTATTTTTACCTCTGCTCCTTCTATTGTTCTTCTAGGGGTTTTTACAGAAACAACCCCGCTTTATTTAATTGCTTTGTTAGGGGGATTAGGAGCAGTTCTTGGGGATTTTATAATTTTCTATTTTGTAAGAGATAGAATTTCAAAAGACCTTAGTCAGCTTTTGGCTGTTTCTCCTGGTTTGAGAGTTCCTCTTATTTTCAAAAAAGAGCTTTTTAAATTTTTATTACCTTTCTTAGGAGCTTTTATTATTGCGTCACCTCTTCCAGATGAATTAGGTGTAGTAATGTTGGGGATTTCTAATATAAGTAAAAAAAGATTTATTTTACTAACTTTTGTTTTAAATAGTATTGGAATTTTTATAGTGGCTTGGATGGCGAAATTAATTTTAGGTTTTTAATAATTAACACAACAGATAAATGAAAACAGTTTTAATCACAGGGGTAGATAGAGGAATAGGGAAGGCTTTGGTTTTAAAATTTTTAGACGCAGGATATTTTGTAATTGGAACTTCTTTAAATGATAATATCGATTATTCTCACGAAAATCTAAAAGTTTTTACTATGAATCTGGAATCAGAAGAGTCTATTTCCGCTTGTGTAGAAAATATTAAAAATCTCGATACTAAAATAGATATTTTAATAAATAATGCTGGAATTATGGCTGATGGCGAAGAAACTACAGTAATAATTGATAAACTAAGAAAGAATTTAGAAGTAAATTTAATCGGAACTATTGATTTTACAGAAAAGGTTTTGTTTGAAGTAAATCAAGGTGGGCATATTATAAACATATCTTCATCAGCTGGTTCATTGTCTAATACAGGAGTATCAAGTCATAAACCTGGTTATTACCCTGGATACAAGATTTCAAAAGCGGCTTTGAATATGTATACTCGAACTTTAGCTTTGAGATTAAAAGACAAAATCATTGTTTCTTCTGTTCATCCTGGGTGGGTTAAAACAGATATGGGAGGGGACAATGCTATTATTACTCCTGAACAAGCTGCTCAAGATATATATGACTTTGCTATTACCAAACCAGAAACAGGACAATTTTGGTTTGAAGGAGAGAAGTTTGATTGGTAGAAATTAACTCCCAATGTTATAATAAATGGATATTCAAAAGAATTTATTTCTAATATTATTAATTAATTAAAAAAAATATGAAAGAAGAAAAAAATATGTGTTGTTTGGGGAGTTGTGAAGACTGCCTACATAAATTAATGAAAGTAGTAGCTTTAGTACTTATGGTCCTAGCTTTATTTTTATTAGTGAAAACTTATGGAGAATTAAAAGTTAATAAATTTATAGGACAAGATATTACACCTCGTAATACTATTTCTGTAACAGGGGAAGGGGAAGTTTCCGCTACTCCTGATATTGCTAGTTTTTCTTTTTCTGTAACAGAAGAAGCAAAGACTGTTGAACAAGCTCAAACAATGGCTACAGAAAAGATGAATGGAGCTCTGGCTTTTTTGAATCAATCTGGTGTTAATGAGTCAGATATAAAAACAACAGGCTATAATATTTATCCTCGTTATGAATGGTGGTCTAAGGAAGTTCAATGTATAACTGCCCCTTGTCCTCCAACAGATAGAGAAAGAGTTTTAGTAGGTTATGAAGTGAGTCAAAATATTTCAGTTGAATTGAAGGATATTGATATGGCTGGAGAAGTTTTGGCAGGAATTGGGTCTTTAGAGGTAACTAATGTAAGTGGATTGTCTTTTGATATAGATGAAAAAGATGAGTTACAAAGAGAAGCTCGACAAGAAGCTATTAAAGAAGCTAAAAATAAAGCTAAAGAATTAGCTAGTGATTTAGGAGTTGATTTAGTAAGAATTGTTTCTTATTCAGCTAGTGATGGCAATGATTACCCTAGATATGAAATGTTAAGTAAAGCTAGCGATTTCGGAATAGGAGGGGGTGCAGCTAGTCCTGAAATCCCAGTTGGAGAGAATGAAATCAAAACAACTGTATATATAACTTACGAAATTAAATAATAATCGGTTTTATATAGAGAAAAAGGCGAGGCTTTAGTCTCGCTCTTTTTAAATTCCCTTGACTTATAGCTAACAAAGTAATATTATTTAACTAATAAAAAAGCCCTAACGGGCTTTTAAAAAAGGAAATTTTAATAAAAGAAAACTATGAATCCCGTTAGAGATTTGGAGAGAGTGATAAAATACTTCAATATAAACTAAATGGGAGAACAGAATATTAATAGCTTAATTTAAGGACGTTTATCTTAGGATAAACTTTCTCTAACGGGATGAAAATAATTGATTATATAAAGGATACAAAAGGGGAATTAAAACATGTTTCTTGGCCAACAAGAAAGCAATCTATTTGGTTTACTGTTATTGTAATAGTAATTTCCTTAGCTACAGCTTTCTTTCTAGGATTATTTGATTTTATCTTTTCTCTTGGTTTAGATAATTTTATCTTTAATAAATAGAAATAAGTCGAAAGCCTGCCTACCGGCAGGCAGGTCTATAAAGTCTATAAAGTCAAAAGTCAAAAATTTACTTCATATACTTTATAAAAATAAAAATTAGTTTATTAATTAACTTAAACAAAAAAATGGCTCGACAAGAAGAAAATGCAAAAAGAAATTGGTACGCAGTCCATACCTATGTAGGGTATGAAAATGCTGTTGTGCGAAATCTTAAACAAAGAATAGAATCTTTTGGAATGGAAGATAAGATTTTTGATGTGCTTGTTCCTGTTGAAAAGAAAATTAAGGTTAAGGGTGGAAAGAGAATCGAAGAAGAAGAAAAGATTTACCCTGGATATGTTTTAGTTGATATGATTGTAACAGATGATTCTTGGTACGTGGTAAGAAACACACCTAGAATTACTGGGTTCGTAGGAGCAGGAGTTAACCCTGTGCCAGTGGATGAAGCTGAAATGGCAGAATTGAAGAGAAGAATGAGTTCTGATACTAAGAAACATGCAATGGGTATAGAAGTCGGAGACGTAGTAAATGTGGTTGACGGTCCGTTTAAAGACACAGAAGGTAAGGTTTCAGAGGTTGACGACGAAAGAGGTAAAATTAAAGTTATGGTGTCAATGTTTGGTCGCGAGACACCTGTTGAATTAGATTCCTTGCAAGTTCAGAAGATTTAAGGACTCTATAATAAAGTAAAGCGATCGGTTGTTTAGATGCTTCTAAGTACAAAAATACTTATCTAAATAATAATTTTAATAAATAATAAAAAAGCCCATAAAGTCCATAAAGTCCATAAAGTCCATAACCTGCCTGCCGGCAGGCAGGAGTAAAAATTTGCTTCGCAAATTTTTAAAAATGACTTTCGACTTTCGACATTACAGACTTTTGACTAAACTAATATGGCTAAAGAAGCAATAAAAAAAATAAAATTACAAGTAGTAGGTGGTAAGGCTACAGCCGCTCCTCCATTGGGTCCCGCCTTGGGACAAGCTGGTATTAATATTGGTGAATTCGTTAATCAATTCAATGCAGCTACAAAAGATAGAATGGACGAAGTTGTGCCAGTAGTTATTTCACTTTTTGAGGATAGATCTTTTAGTTTTGTAACAAAAACATCTCCAGCTTCAAGAATGATCTTGAAAGCAATTGGAGAAAAGAAAGGGTCCGGAAAAAACATGGTTAAAAGAGTTGGAACAATTACAAAAGCTCAAGTTAGAGAAATAGCTCAAGCTAAACTAGAAGACTTAAGCGCCAACGATGTTGACCAAGCAATGAAGATTATAGAAGGGACTGCAAAGTCAATGGGAGTTGAGGTAAAATAATCCTAAGTTTGGCACATTTCTTCGTCAGCTTCTAAAAAATTTTTTTCACCGTATGTCTAATACGGCTCAAAAAATTTTTCCTTGCTTCCTCGAACTGCACTCAAATTTTGAATCATTTTAAAAATTACTATTCTCTACTAAAGTAGAGAATAGTAATTTTTTGTTAAAAGTTTTAATACGGTATTTTTTAATTTATATTCCATTTTGGAGAAAGGTGTCGGTAAAGCCGACGCTTTTTTTTTTTTTTTAAAAACACTTTAAGTCGCTTGTTCAATGATGAGGAGGGTTGAGATGTTTAAGAATATAATGGCTTAACAGAGCCACAATAAATAGCCCAACCTGCCTATGCCGGCAGGCAGGCCGGATGGGCTATTTATTTTTACTGTGGTTTCTTGTTATTTTTAATCTTTTCCTGTATATATAACCTAGAAAAGTAGAAGTTTTTTTGAAAATTTTTTGACAACAATTTGTTATAAAAAAGGAGGTAGGAAAATGAGAATCGATTGGGATACGCTTTTTATGTTGCAAGTTCGTGCTTATGCAATGAGAAGCGCTTGTTTGAAATATAAAGTGGGGGCAGTGTTCACTAAAGACAATAGAGTTTTAACAGGTGGTTTTAATGGACCCCCAAAAGGAGAACCTAATTGTTGTGATGTTGGTTGTGCAAAGG
Source organism: Patescibacteria group bacterium (assembly GCA_018817595.1). GTDB lineage: Bacteria > Patescibacteriota > Minisyncoccia > Phycocordibacterales > UBA12079 > JAHITU01. The sequence goes on along the minus strand of JAHITU010000024.1, from coordinate 85,728 downwards.
TCCAAATTAATGGAGATTTTGTTCCTGCTGGTTCCGGTCTTTGTCGTGGAGCACATAGTGAAATGAATAGCTTAGTAAATGCTTGTGTAGGAGGGAAAAATTTATCTGACTCAACTGTTTATTGTTCCTTTAGTCCTTGTCTTGATTGTTCTAAACATTTAGTGAACCTTGGAATTGTTCGTTTCGTTTATGAAATTGAATATTCCGAAGATGAGGGACAGAGAGCGATATCTCTTTTAAAAAGACGAGGAGTGGATATTGTTCAATTTAATTTTAAAGAATCAGTATTATCTGATTTTAAAAACTTTAATCTAAAAAATAAGGAGTAAAAAATGTTTGCTTATTTAGAAGAACACAATCTTGGGAACGCATGGTTTTCAGCTTTAAATAGGATAATGTCTTCCGGGAGGAAGTATCTTATTACCAAAGGAAGTTATGAAGGGATCCATAGAATTGGGATGCCGATTGTTATAAATATAACCAATCCAAACACAAGACCTTTATATCCAATTGTTCCTGAGGGGATTCCTTCCCCAACTACACAAGAAGATATTGAGGAATACGTTTCTTATCTTATCACAGGGGAAAGACAACCCAATGAGCATTACACTTACGGAGAAGACCTTCATTGGTTGTACCCGTGGGTCGTTAAGCATTATAAAGAGGGGGGAGAAGGTAATAACCATTGCTATATGACTGTTGGGAGACCGGAAACAGTTTTCTTTTATGAAAAGAATCTCTCTTATGATGAGATTATATTGGTAAAAGATAAAAAGACTGGAGATGTTGTCCTTAGTCGTCATATCACAAACTCTTGGAATCAGGGTCCTGATACAAAAGGAAGTTCTCAATGTCTTCGTGGTATTGACACCTGGATTGATAATGGGAAACTTAATTTCTGGGTTTATTTCAGATCTTGGGATTTACTTTCTGGGTTTCCTGTGAATCTTGGTGGTATTCAGTTACTAAAAGAAACCATGGCCGCCGAAATTGGTGTTGAAGACGGATCGATGATTGTTTCATGTAAAGATTTACATGTTTATCAGCATTCATGGGTTGTTGCTCTTATGAGACTCAATAAAGATGATACTTTATTGAATCGTTAATTTTAGAAACTCGAACTCTTTATTCCTTAAAATAAAAAGTTCGAGTTTTTTATTTTTTTTAATTCACTTTAATTAAGGAGAAAAAAATGGAATCTATTTTAAAACCGTATTTTGTTCAGGCCACTACTTTGCCAGATTTATGGTTTCAAGCTAATCGAGGACTTTTCGAACATGGGCGGAAAAAATTTGTCGATAAAGGTTCTTATGAGGGTGATTATCGACTTGAGTACGACTGGTTTGTTGGGCATATCTTAAATCCTAGTTTTGGTAGTGGAACTATTGAAATTTTTCCACAAATTCCAGCTTTATACGGAATTCCAAATCCTGTGGATCCTGATTATGTTTATGGGGGAGAGAAATATCCTGAACCTTATCTTGGTTATGTTTTTGATGACGGGTGTAAACAGGGCGAATCCTATACCTATGGTGAACGTCTTAGATCTTTTTCTGTTCCTAACTGGTTGGTATGGCTCTATCGTTTCAGAAAAGTTTTACCCACTAATATTACAGATGTTTTGTTGATGGATAATTCTTTTTGGAAAAATCCTTTGATTGTTAAAAGAGAAAACAACAAAGGAGAAAGAGGTTATTTTATTGATCAAGTCCGTTTGGTTATAGAAACCTATAAAAAATTTGGTTTTGGAAATAACCAAATGGTTTTGCAAGTTGCGATTGGTTCTGACTCTCTTCTTAAAGACCCTCCTTGTTTACGTCACATTGATACCCGGATTGAACAAGGGAAACTTCATTTTTTCATTTATTTTCGTTCATGGGAATTATGGACAGGACTTCCTTCTAATCTTGCTGCTATTCAGTTTTTACAAGCATATATGGCCCAAGAAATTGGTGTTGAACCTGGGGAAATGATAGTTTCTTGTAAAGGTTTACACTTATATAGTTGGGGTGCGGATATGGCTGAAATTAGATGTATGGTCGAAGATTTTTCAAACATCAAAGACCAAACCTAAAATATTAACGTTCTTTAAAGACTAAGACCAGAAAATCGCTTGCGATTTTCTGGTCTTTTAAATTTATAGAAACAAAGGTTTATTTGTGATATATTTAATATTATAAATATTATAAATTAACAGCTAAATTATATGTCAGAAGAAAAAAATAAAGTTGAAGATAAGGTTGAAAATGAAGTACAAAAATCTGAGATAGCTTTGGGTGAAGAGCGAGTTTTGGAATTTTGGAACAAATCCAACACTTTTCAAAAATCAGAAGCCAAGGATGCACCTAATGGATCTTTCGTATTTTATGATGGTCCTCCTTTTGCTACAGGAACTCCACACTTTGGACATATTTTAGCTGGTACTATTAAAGATGCTATTCCTCGCTACCAGACAATGAAAGGTAAGAATGTAATAAGAAAATGGGGTTGGGATTGTCATGGGCTTCCAATGGAAAATATTATAGAAGCAGAACTTGGTTTAGAAAATAAAAAAGACATTGAAGATTTTGGAATTGAAAAATTTAATGAATCCGCTAATTCAAAAGTGCTTCGCTTTGCTGATTACTGGGAAAAAGTAATTCCTCGTTTAGGTCGTTGGGTGGATATGGATAATTCTTATAGAACTATGGACACGACTTATACTGAATCTGTATGGTGGTCCTTTAATGAAATCTATAAGAAAGGTTTGATTTATGAAGGTTTTAAATCAATGCATTATTGTCCTCGTTGTGGAACCACACTTTCTAATTTTGAAGTTAATCAAGGATACAAAGATATAAAAGACCTGTCTGTAACAGCTGAATTTGAGCTGGAAGATGAGCCAAATACTTTTGTCTTGGCTTGGACTACTACCCCTTGGACTCTGCCTGGGAATATGGCTTTGGCTGTAAATCCAAAAGAAAAATATGTAAAAATTGAAAAGAAAGATGAGGGAAAGGGTGAATTAGTAAGATTCATTTTAGCTAAAGCTTTTCTAGAAAAAATCTTCAAGGATCAAGAATATAAAATAATTGACGAGTTTGATGGTTCCAAAATAGTAGGAAAAAAATATAAACCCGTTTTTGATTATTATGTAAATGAAGATATTGAAAATAAACAAAATGCTTGGAAAATTTACGGAGCAGATTTTGTAACTATGGAAGATGGGACTGGGATTGTACACTTAGCTCCTGCTTTTGGAGACGATGATTTAAAGTTGGCTCAAAAAGAAGGAATTCCAATTGTGCATCACGTTGATTTAGAAGGTAAGTTCAAAAAAGAAGTTAAGGACTTTGCGGGTATTTATGTTAAACAAAAGCATGACCATCAAGCCACAGATATTGAGATAATTAAATATTTAGCAGGGAAAGGATTACTCTTTTCTAAAGAAAAAATTGAACATTCATATCCTCATTGTTGGAGATGTGATACGCCCTTGTTGAATTACGCTACTTCTTCATGGTTTTTGGAAACTACAAAGATAAAAGACAAAGTCATTGCTGAAAATAAAGCTATTAAATGGGTGCCGGAAAATATCCGAGATGGAAGAATGGGGAAATGGTTGGAAGGTATGCGAGACTGGGCGATTTCTCGTTCTCGTTACTGGGGAGCCCCTTTGCCTGTTTGGAAATGTACTGAGTGTGATGAAAAGAAAGTGATTGGTTCAATTGATGAAATAAGAGAAGAAAATAGAAAAAACGGAAGTCAAAATAAATATTTTATTATTCGACATGGGGAAGCTGATAATAATGTTTTGAATATTTGTTCAAGTGGTAAAAAAGACAAACATCATTTGACTGAAAAGGGGAGAGAACAAATTTTAGCTTCTGCTAAGGAATTAAAGAAAACAAAATTTGATTTAATTATTACTTCTCCTTTTTTGCGTACAAAGGAGTCTGCTGAAATTTTAGCTAAAGAATTAGGTATAAAAGAAGTTATAGAAGACGTAAGAATCGGAGAAATAAATAGTGGGGAATTTGGTGGTAAATCTTGTGATGAACATAACAACTATTTTTCTTCTAATGAAGAGCTGTTCACTAAAACTCCAAAAGACGGAGAGAACTTTAGTGATATTAAAGAAAGGGTTACTGAATTTCTTTATGTTATCGATAAAAAATATTCCAATAAAACTATTTTACTAGTAGGGCATGAAAATATTAGCTGGTTACTGCGAGCGGGGGCTTTGGGAATGAACCCACAAGAAGCTATCGAATTAAAAGAAAAGAATGGTTTGCCTAAAAACGCTCAATGGTATGAATTCGATTTTGTGCCTATGCCTCATAATAAAAGATATGAATTAGATTTACATCGTCCTTATATTGATGATGTGGAATTTACTTGTTCTTGTGGAGGGAAAATGAAGATTATTAAGGAAGTGTTTGATTGTTGGTATGAATCAGGTTCAATGCCTTATGCTTCAAAACATTATCCTTTTGAAAATCTTGATTTATTTAATCCTAAAAAAGGAATTGGGTATCCTGCTAATTTTATTGCTGAAGGATTGGACCAAACACGTGGCTGGTTTTATTCTATGTTGATTTTGTCAGTGGCTTTGTTTGATAAAGCAGCTTATCAAAACGTGATTGTGAATGGTTTGGTAATGGCAGAAGACGGGCAAAAAATGTCTAAGTCAAAAAAGAATTTCTCTGACCCAATGGATGTGGTAAATAGATTTAGTGCTGATGCTGTGAGATATTACTTGCTGGCTTCTCCTTTGATGAAAGCTGAAGATTTGAATTTTACAGAGAAGGGAGTAGATGAGGTTCTAAAGAAAAACATTTTAAGATTTAAAAATGTGTTGTCTTTCTATGAATTATATAAAGACACCAAAGAAGAAGATCTAAACCCTGAGGAATCTACTAATGTATTAGACCAATGGATCCTAACTCGATTAAAAGAATTGTCTTTGGATGTTTCTAATAATATGGATAATTATGAGATTGATAAAGCCACTCGACCGATTGCTGAATTTATAGATGATTTATCAACATGGTATTTGAGAAGGTCACGAGACCGATTCAAAATGTCATTAGATGAAGACAACTCCTCCTTCGCTAAAACTACGGCGGACAGGGATTTTGCTATTGCAACAACAAAATTTATTTTGGAAAACCTAGCAAAAGTTTATGCTCCGTTTATGCCTTTCATTGCTGAAGAAATTTGGCAAAAGGTAACTGAAAACAATTTCCAGAATGAAGATGAATCAGTCCATTTAGAGAGCTGGTTAGAAGTGGAGGAAGATATTGATAAAAATATTCTTGAAGAGATGAAAGAAGTACGGGATATTATTTCTCTTGGTTTAGAAATTAGAGCCAAAGAGGGAATAAAGGTAAGACAACCTCTACAAAAACTAATAACTAAAAATGAGAAAATTGCTTCTAATGAATCCTTAAGTGAATTGATTAAAGATGAGTTGAATGTAAAAGAGGTTTCTTATAACAGAAATATCGAAGATGAAGTGGAGTTAGATCTAGGTATTACTTTAGAATTAGAAAAAGAAGGAGACTTTAGAGAATTTTTGAGGAATATTCAGATAATGAGAAAGAATGCAGGTTTAAATCACCAAGATAAAATAGCTTTAGGAATTGAAACCGATGAAAAAGGTCAAGAATTAATTAATAAATTTGAAGAAGATCTAAAACAAATAGCTGGTGTTGAATATATTGATTTTGAAGAAGTGACTGGAGAAGAATTAGAAATAGGGAAATATACATTTAAATTGAATATTCAAAAAGAGAAAATTAAATAATACTGATTTGCAGAAATGCAGATTTATTGCTATTATATTAAACATGAATACAACTGCAAAAATACAATCAAGAGGAACTTTTACTATACCTAAACAAATTAGGGATATTTTAGGTTTATCTAATGGGGATATGTTGAGTGTTAATTTAAAAAATGAAAGAATAATAATTGAACCTATCAAAACAAACAATGATTTACAAAAAGATATTTTGTCCTCATTAAAAGATCTTAAAAAAGGTGATTTTATAACTTTCTCTTCATCAAAAGAGATGAAAAGAAAAATGAATTAATATGTTGGGTGTTCTTACAAAAACAGCTGAAAAACAATATTTGAAATTACCTAAAAAAACTCAACTTTTATGTGATAAACAAATAGATTTTTTGTTAGAGAATTATCGACACTCTTCTTTAAATAGTAAAAAATACGATAAAAGTATTGGATTATGGCAAGCGAGGATAGATAAATTTTATAGATTTTATTTTTTAATCCAAGAAGATAAATATATAATTGTAAGTATTAAAAAACATCCCAAATAAAATCAACGGGTCACTAGTGACCCGTTGATTTTTAATTTAATATAAGAAGACTGTAATTAAGAATTGTGGCAAAGGACACCCAGAGGAAATAGGGAACTAAGAGAAGAGAGGCGGGTTTTGAAATTTTCCAGAATATAATAATTAATGTCAGAATCAATAACCAAAGAGCTATTATAGTGTAAAGTCCCCATAAAATATTATTTCCTCCAAAGAAAATAATAGACCAAAGCCCGTTTAGGATTAAATGCACCCAAAAAATCTTTAGAGCCAGTTTAACTTTTCTTGGTTTTAAATCTATTTTTTGCCAAACAAGATAAAGACTCAAACCTATCATTAAATAAAGAGTTATCCAAACAGGAGCAAAAATTGAATTCGGTGGACTGAAAGAGGGTTTATTCAAAGTTCCATACCAAAGGGTAATGGCAGGAGCTGTCCAGAAAGAACCAACTAAACCTGTTAATTGAGGTAATAAAAGAGAAATGAATAATTTTTTAAAATCAAACTTCATATTTTAATTTTAGCACATTAAAATAAATATGTTAAAATTAATTATATGAATAAAAAACTAATATTTTTAGATACAGAGACCACAGGGAATGATTTAAAAGAAGATCGCCTTTGTCAGGTGGCTTATAAAATGGATGGAAAAATGACAGTTAAAAATTTCAAACCATCTGTGCCTATTTCTGTTAAAGCGATGTCTGTGACAAATATTACAAACAAAATGGTGGAGAATGAAGAAGTTTTCCAAGAATCTGATTTTGCAAAAGAATTACAAGAATTATTAAGTGAAAATATCCTCGTGGCTCACAATGCTAAATTTGATATAGCTATGTTGGAAAACGAAGGTTTGAAAGTTCCTCAATATATTTGCACCTTGAGGCTTTCCAGATATTTAGATGATAAAGCAGAAATACCTGAGCATAATATGCAATTTTTGAGATATTATTATGATTCTGATTTTGGTTTTTCAAATGAGAACGGTATGGATGTCGTGGCCCACAGTGCTGATGGGGATGTATTGGTTCTAGAACAGGTTTATAAGTATTTGGTTGGGTTAGCTAAAGAAAAAGCTAACACTGATGATGAAGAGGTGATAGTGAATAGAATGATTGAAATTTCTAGTCACCCTTCTTTAATTCGAAGATTTTCTTTTGGAAAACATATGGATAAATTAGTAGAAGATGTAGCTAGAGAAGATATGGGATATTTGCAATGGTTTTTAAAAACTAAAGAAGATGAGGGAACAGATGAAGATTGGATTTACACCTTAAAATATTTTTTGAATAAAAAGTAAAAAAGTGGGGGTAGCACCCCCACTCATTTTATATTTTTTATCTGAACAAATAAAAATCACCGGTCATCGAATTGATGACCGGCGATTAATGGTTAACAGCGGTAAATAGAATAAGGATCTTCGAAAGCTTTGTCAAAAGACTCTATAAAATCCTTTCTTCTATCAGCAGGGCTTTTATCAAGGGTGGGGTAAGTTGTGTTTTGTATATGAAATAATCCAATAGTAATGAAGCGTTCAATTACTCCATCTTCATCTAGTTTCAAAACTTCTTCATGATTCCAATATTTTCTAAGCGAATTAAGAAGTTTCTCATAAGATTCTGATTTTTTATCTTCATCAGTGAAGGTGTATGTCCAAGGGAAACCGTTTCCATCAAAAACAAGAATAAAGTTTTCAAATAACTGATAGGTTTTGGGTTCTCCTAATCTGATTTTTGGATATTCCTGGAGATATTTCAGAGCAGGATCAGGATTTCTCCACCCGTTGAATCTCTGAACTTCATTGAATAAAGATAAATCTTCAAGACTAAGCAGCCAAATATCACAGGCTACTATGCAGGAGAATCCGCATTCAATAAGACCTTTGGAGGTTTTTATTCCTCTTGTTATTTTCTGACTTTCGTAAAAACAATCAAAGAAACCACTTTTTTTCCATGTATGAGGAACATAGGCTCCTCTTTCACATATTTTAGAAATATCATGGTCGAAGTTTGCTTTTTGATTGGTTACCCAAGGGTGACCATTTTCGTCAAAAACAACGAAAACCCCAAGGTTTTTATCCCAACTAAAGGGGACCCCTTGGTAGATTTCATGAATCTCAATACCATTACCTCTTCTGCGACGCTCTTTTGAACCAACTACAGGGATATAACCCTGAGCATAAAGATATTGACTGAAAAATTTAAAACCCAGAAAATCTTTTTGATTTTGATACATCCTGCACCTCCCTTGTGGTGTCTTGTGTATATTTTAAAAATCATTCGATAACCCATTGTTATTGAATGAACTCTAATTTCATATTACCTTTTATTTAAAAAAAATAAAGTAAAAATTGTGAGAGAGGTGAACTTCTTATATTTTAAAAAAAGGATAGTCGTAATTGTCCGGAGACAATTACGACTATTTAATTTCATCAATGCTTTTATAACTGATTGTTTCATTTTCCCAGTTATAGAAAGCAATTTTATTCTTTTTGTGAATTATTTGACCTTCCCATGTGTGGAGCATTCCACAGAAGTGACAAGGGAAAGCTAAAATACCTAATGTGTAGCTAGTCCCATTCGGGACGTGTACCTCCTTGGTGCTAATAACACCTTTTTTCCTGTTTTTTCTCACGCAGGAACAGATTTTGTTCTTGTTCATGCACATGTCAATCCTTCCAGTTATAAGTTAAGAGCAGTTTTCTGTGTAAAATAATACAATAAACAGATATAAAAGTAAAGTCTTTTATAAATAATGAATCCTGTATAATAGATAAATGCACGAAATATATAATACGGAAGGAATAATTTTAAGCACTGGAGATATTGGAGAAGCTAATAAGTTTATTACTATTTTCTCAGAACAACATGGTTTAATTTCTGCCACAGCCCAATCTGTTAGAGAAATAAAATCAAAACTTAAACATGGTTTACAGAAATTTACTGTGGCTAATATTTCTATGGTTAGAGGAAGAGAAGTGTGGAGAATAACTAATGTTGAATACAAACAAAACCTTTATTACGAGCTTCGAGAAAACAAAACAAAGCTAAAAGCTATGATTAATATTTTAGTTTTAGTCCAAAAGCTTTTAGCTGGGGAAAAATATAATGAAAGACTTTATAAAATTATTCGTAAATCCATTTCTTTTTTGAAAAAAAATGATTTAAACAGAGAAGAAATTAGTGATTTTGAAAATATTGTTATAATTCGGGTGTTGCATAATCTAGGCTATTTTGATGAAAATAAGAAAATAGGAGGAAGTGGTGTGTATAAAAATATAATTAGTACATCCTCTTGGGATAAAGAACTTTTAGAAGATGTAAGAAATTTAAATGGAGAAATAATAAAAGATATAAATGAATCTTTGGCACATACTCACTTATTTTAAATGGAGAGTAGAAAGTAGTAAGTAGAATTTTGTAATAATTAGATATTTTAAAGGGCGAGGCTTTGCCTCGCCCTTTCCACATTCTGCTTTCTACCTTCTACTTACTATATATGATATAATTTTTCTATGATTGAAACAAATAATCAAAAACCATTAACCCAAATGGAAAAGCTTAAAAGAAGTCTTTTTTTTAAATCAAAAATGAGAGAAAAGAAAGAAATTGCTGGCTTAAATCCTAAAAAATATTCAGTAGACGGAACTTGGGAAAAAAGTGAAAATGAAAATATGAAAAAACCACAAAAACCACAAAAACCACAAAAAAGAGAGATAACTTTTTTTGGGAAATTAGTAATTTTCTCAATCTTATTTTTTATTGGTTCTTTTTTTGTGGCTTTCTATGTATTTTTTCAAGGTGTTAATGTGATTTCTACCGAAAATGTTGATATTTCTATTTCTGGACCCTCTTCTATTGGGGGAGGAGAAGAACTGTCTTTTCAAATAACTATTCAAAACGACAACTCTGTTGATTTGGAATTAGCTGATTTAATTGTTGAATATCCTGCAGGCACCCTTTCAGTAGATGATAGAAACACCGAACTTTCTTTGGTGAGAGAAACTCTAGACACTGTTCCTGCTGGGTCTAGTACTACTAATATATTTAAATCAGTTTTGTTTGGGAATGAAGGGGACGAAAAAGAAATAATCATTACTGTTGAATACCGAGCAGAGGGTTCCAATGCTATTTTCTTTAAGGAAAGAAAATACGAAGTTGTAATTGATTCTTCTCCTGTTGTTTTTGTAGTAGATACTCCTGAAAAAGTTATGGCAGGTCAGGAATTTGAAATGAATATAGAAATAATTTCTAATTCCAATAAGGTTGTAAAAGATTTTCTTTTTGAGGTAGATTATCCTTTTGGGTTTGATTTTAAAAGTTCTAGTCTTTCTCCTAGTTACCGAAATACCGTCTGGAGTTTGGGTGATATTGCTCCAAATTCTAAAAGGACTTTGAAAATAGAAGGTGTTTTAGAAGGTCAAGATGAAGAAGAAAGAATTTTTAGATTTTATGGTGGTTCAGAAGATCAAGAAAATGCTAACGAAATAAAAGCTAAATTAGTTTCTATTATGGAACCTATTTTGATAAAGAAAACTCTTATTGGTTCAGAGTTGGTATTGAATGGTGATTATAGTTCAGAATATATAACTTCAAGTGGAAAATCTGTTCGAGCAGATATATTATGGTCAAATAATTTAATTACCAAGTTAACGGATGCCGTAGTGGAGGTTAATTTAAAAGGTAATATTTTAGATAAAGGTTCTGTATTCTCTGATGAAGGTTACTATCGGTCTCATGATAATAAAATAATTTGGAACAAAAAAGATAGCCCTCAATTGGCAGTATTAAATCCAGCTACAGACGGAACTCTTAGTTTTAGTTTTAATATTTATCCTCTTTCTTACATTTCAAATTCTGGAATAAAAAACCCTGAAATAGAAATAGAATTGATTATCCGAGCTAATCAAGCTTCAGAGTCAGGTTCTTCTGTTGAAGAAGTTGAAACAAGAATAATTAAAACAGTAAGAGTAAACACAGATTTACTTTTAACCGCTCGAAATCTTTATTCTGTTGGTTCTTTTGAAAATAGTGGACCTATTCCACCAAAAGCCGACAAAGAAACAACTTACACTATTGTTTTAACTGCTAATAACACATCAAATAGTATATCTGGCGCGAAAGTCACAGCTTCACTTCCATCTTATGTTAAATGGATGAACAAGATTTATCCCACTTTTGAAAATGTTAAATTTAATCAAGTTGGAGGTGAAATTATTTGGGATATAGGTGATATTCCTGCCGGGTCCGGCATTACTACTTCTGCCAAAGAAGTTAGTTTTCAAGTGTCCTTTTTACCAAGTCTAAGTCAAGTCGGTTCCGAACCTGTTCTGGTAGATAATATTAGAATAGAAGGAATTGATGATTTTACAGGTAAAAAGATAAGTTATCCTATCAAAGCAGTAACTACAAGTTTTGAAACGGATCCTATTTATAAGTCAGGGGATGAGGATGTGGTTAATTAGAAAGTAGAAGGTTGAATGTAGAAAGTGGATTTTTTTGCCACTTTGATATAAAGTAAATACTATAAATTAAAAATTAAATAAAATTATTATGGAAGAAAATAAAAAAATAGAAAAAACAATGGACGATATTATTTCATTATCAAAAAGAAAAGGTTTTGTGTATCAAGGCTCTGAAATTTACGGAGGTTTAGCTGGCGCATTTGATTTTGGTCCTTTAGGGGTTGAATTATTGAATAATATTAGAAGTTTTTGGTGGAAAGAAGTAGTTCAGAAAAGAGAAGATTATTATGGTCTGGACTCAGCAATGTTTAAGCATCCAAAGGTTTGGGAGGCATCAGGACATACATCAGGATTTTCTGATCCTTTAGCTGAATGTAGAAATTGTAATACTAGAATAAGGGTGGATAAAGAATTAATGAATATAGGAGTTGTTGCAGATGAAAAAATGTCAGAAGAAGAAATTAATAAATTATTTGAAGAAAATAAGGATAAAATTAAATGTCATAACTGTGGCAAAAAGGATTTTTCTAGAGCTAGAAACTTTAATATGTTAATAAAATCCAATTATGGAGATTTTACAGAAAAAGGTTCTGAACCAGTTTATTTACCAGGAGAAGCATGCCAAGGTATTTATTTAAACTTTAAAAATGTGATAGATTCTATGCATCCAAAGTTTCCTTTTGGAATTGCTCAAATAAACAAGGCTTTCAGAAATGAAATTTCACCTAGAAATTTTCTTTTTAGATGTCGTGAATTTGAACAAGCTGATACACAATATTTCATTAGACCAAATGAAAACAAAGATAAATATGAAGAGATAAAACAAGAGCGATGGCAATGGTATCTAGATTTAGGCTTATCTGAGGAAAAATTAAGATGGCATCAACACGAAAATTTAGTTTTTTATGCCAAAGATGCTTGGGATATAGAATACAATTATCCGACTTATGGATTTGATGAACTTGAAGGAATCCATGATAGAACTGATTATGATTTAACTCAGCATTCTAAGTTTTCTGGGGTTGATTTGTCTTTTAATGAGGATGGAAATAAATTTGTTCCTTGGATTTTAGAGACGTCAGTGGGACTAGGAAGAATCTTTTTGGCAGTTTTATCAGAGGCTTATACAAAAGAACAAGTAGGGGATGAGACTCGGGTGGTTCTAAAATTCCCAAAGAAATTAGCTCCAATTAAAGTGGCTTTTTTGCCTCTGTCTAAAAAAGACGAATTAGCAGAACCAACAAAAGAATTATTTAATTCAATGAAAGATAAGTTCGTATGTCAGTATGATGAGACTCAATCAATCGGTAAGAGGTACCGAAGACAGGATGAAATCGGAACCCCTTATTGTGTCACTTTTGATTTTGATTCTCTGGAAGATAATTCAGTGACTGTGCGAGATAGAGATACTATGGAACAAGAAAGAATAAAAATCGAAGAGTTAGAAGATTATTTAACTACTAAGTTAAATAATTAGATTTACGATTTAAGATTTATGATTTAAGTCATTTCATCGGCGACCCGCCGATGAAGAGGGAAACAGTCCAGAAATATTAGAAAAGCAAAAATTCCATCGGCTCACTAGAGAGCCGATGGAATTTTTGCTTTTTTGGTGGTGGTATATTACACTTGCTGTATAAAAATTAAAAATAATAAAAATGAATTACAAAAAGAAAACATTAAAAAACGGGTTGAGAATAATTACTGCTCCGATAGTAGGGAATGTTACCACTACTGTTTTAGTTTTAGTAAAAGCAGGAACAGATTACGAGGATAAAAATAATAATGGAATCTCTCATTTCCTGGAGCACATGTCTTTCAAGGCTACTAAAAATCGTCCTCATACAGGAGATATCCCTTTAGAGCTAGATAAATTAGGCTCACGCTACAATGCTTTCACTGGGTATGAATACACTGGTTACTGGGCAAAGGCTCACTATAAACAAGGAGAGAAGCTATTAGATATTATTTCTGATATGTATTTAAATCCTGTTTTCGAAGAAAAAGAAATTAAAAAAGAAAAAGGTGTTATTTTGGGTGAATTAAATATGTACAGAGATTTACCTATGAGACAGGTAGAAGAAGATTTTTTGAAGTTATTATATAAAGACCAACCCTCTGGGATGTTGATAGTGGGTTCTAAAAAAAATATTAATAAATTTAAACAAAAAGATTTTTTGGAATACAGGGACAAGAGATATGTAGCTGAAAATACAGTTATCATTGTGTCTGGTAAATTTGATGAGAAAAAAATAGTTTTAGACATTCAGGCTAAATTTAAGGATATTAATTCAAAAAAGAGTCTAAAAAAGACTAAAACAAAAGATATTCAAAATAAACCAGAAGTCTTTGTGCGTAATAAAAAAGTAGACCAAACCCATTTACTTTTAGGGGTAAGGGCTTATGATTATTTCAACAAAGATACAATGACAGTATCTGTAATTGCAAACCTTCTAGGTGCTGGCTTGAGTTCTCGGTTGAGTAGAAAAATGAGAGATGAAATGGGAGTTTGTTATTATGTTCGGGCTGAAAATGATCCTGCTTTTGATCATGGTTTTATGGGTATTTCAGCAGGAGTGGATAATAAGAGAGTTGATGAGGTAATAAGTGTTTTATTAACTGAACTTAAAAAATTAAAAGAAGAATTAGTTCCTGATGATGAACTACAAAAAGTAAAGGATTCTATGATAGGGAATATGTATCTAGGTTTGGAATCATCTGATGAGATTGCCAATTATTTTGGTTCTCAAGAATTATTGAAAGATAAAATATTAACTCCAGAAGAAAAAATTAAAAGAATTAAAGTTGTGACCTCTAAGGATATTAAAAGAGTGGCTAATAAAATTTTTGTAGACAAGGGTTTGAATTTATCATTGATTGGTCCTGTTAAAAATAAAAAATCCATTAAAAAAATTCTTAATTTTTAAATTAAGGTTTATAAAATTTAAAGTATTGAAAAGCTAGGTAAATCCTAGCTTTTCTACATCCCACATTCCACTTTCCACATTCCAATATTTTATGTTAATATTTATGTATGTTAAATAAAGAACCCAAGGATATTTTAGTCAGTATAAATTCAGGCACAATTATTAGAACATTATTATTTATAATGTTGTTTATAATGCTTTATCTATTTAGGGATTTAGCTTTAATTATTCTTACTGCGGTTGTCCTAGCTTCTTCTATTGAACCAATCACAAAATGGCTGATGAAGTTCAAAATACCAAGAGTTTTGGCTGTTATTATAATCTATCTAGCTGCTTTTTCCTGTCTTGCTGGGATCTTTATTGCTTTTGTTCCGCTTGTTTTAGATGAAGTTTTTGCTTTTATAGTAATGTTGCCTGATTATATTGAAAAAATTGAATTATGGAATCCTCTTGCTCAAAGTGGTTTTCTTTCGCCTACAACTATAGAAGGGTTATCATCAGGTTTTTCTGTGGCTGATGTAGTTGTTGGAATTAGAAATACTATCGCTAGTACCTTTAGTTCTTTCTGGCAAACAATTAACAACATCTTCGGAGGTCTTTTCTCTTTTGTTTTAATTTTAGTTTTCTCTTTTTATTTTGCAGTACAAGAATATGGTATTGTTAATTTTTTGAAAATAATTACTCCTTTAAAACAAGAAAGTTATGTTATAGATCTTTGGAGAAGGTCACAATTAAAAATTGGTTTGTGGATGCAAGGTCAATTATTACTAGCTCTTTTGATTGGGGTTTTTGTATATTTAGGCTTAATGATATTAGGAATAAGATATGCTTTGTTGTTGGCATTGGTATCTGCTTTTGCTGAATTGATTCCGTTATTTGGTCCTATTCTGGCGGCTATTCCTGCTATCTTGATTGCTTTTGCTGATGGGGGGACCACTATGGGTCTAATTGTTTTGGGCTTCTTTGTAATCATTCAACAATTTGAAAATCACTTAATTTATCCATTAGTAGTTAAAAAAGTTGTAGGGGTTCCACCCCTAATGGTTATTATTGCTTTAATGGTGGGGGCTAAATTAGCTGGTTTTTTAGGTATTTTAATTGCAGTACCTATTGCTGCAGTAATGATGGAATTTTTTAATGATGTAGAAAAAGGCAAGAAGAGATTATCAGAAGAATCTAAATAATTAAAAAACCATTATGGAAAAAGAAAAATTTTATATTACTACCACTCTTGCTTATGTAAATGCAGATTTACATATAGGACATGCTGCAGAATTTATTCGTGCAGATATTTTAGCTCGCTACAAAAGATTGATAGGGTTTGATGTTATTTTAAATACAGGAACTGATGAGCATGGACAAAAAATATTTAATACAGCCCAAGAAAAAGGTATAGATGTACAAGATTTGGTAGATAATCAGGTTAATCGATTTAAAGATCAAGTCCAAAAGATGAATGTAGATTATACCAATTTGATTAGAACTACAGATGATTATCATCAGGAAGCTGCTCAAGAATTTTGGAAAAAATGTGAAGAGAATGGAGATATTTATAAAAAAATATATAAAGTAAAATATTGTGTTGGGTGTGAATTAGAAAAAACTGATTCAGAATTAGTAAACGGAGAATGCCCTTTACACCCAGGTAAAAAAATAGAAGAGATTGAAGAAGAAAATTATTTTTTCAGGTTTTCTAATTATCAAGAAAAACTTTTAAAATTATATGAAGAAAATCCTAATTTTGTAATTCCAGATTTCCGTCAAAATGAAATTAAAAAATTCGTAGAAAGGGGATTACAAGATTTCAGCATCTCTCGTTTAAAGGAAAAGATGTCTTGGGGGGTTCCAGTTCCTGGGGATGAAGACCATGTGATGTATGTTTGGTTTGATGCTTTAGTTAATTATGTATCTACAATCGGGTGGCCAAATGATATGGGAAAATTTGAACAATATTGGCCTGTGTTCCAAGTTTGTGGAAAAGATAATTTAAGACAACAATCTGCGATGTGGCAAGCAATGTTGATGTCTGCCGGCTTAGAGTCTTCTAAGCAAGTACATGTCTTTGGATTTATAAATTCTGGAGGGCAAAAAATGAGTAAGAGTATAGGTAATGTAATAAATCCTTTGGAAATTACGGATGAATATGGAACTGATACTTTGCGATATTTAGTAGCTAGATATATAAATATGTATGAAGATTCTGATGTTACTTTAGAAAAAATTAAAGATATGTATAATGCTGATCTAGCTAATGGGTTAGGGAATTTAGTGAGTCGGATAATGAAGATGGTAGAGAACTATGAAATCTATTTTGAACTTAAGGATTTTAAATTAGAGAATCAAGAGGGTTTTGTTAAATTTATGGATGATTTTGATTTAAACGGAGCCAGTGGTTTGATTTGGGAAAAAATAAAATATCTAGACGGGAAAATTCAAGAGGAAGAACCTTTTAAGGTGGCAAAAGAAGATTTAGGAAAAGCTCAAGAAATGGTGGCCGATTATGTTCCTGTATTGTGGGAAATCGCTAATTTGTTAGAGATTTTTATTCCAGAAACTGCCCAAAAGATACAAGAAATAATTAAATCTAAAAAAGCCCCTTTAGAACTATTATTCTTAAGGAAATAGAAACAACATTAAAGTTGTTTTTATTTTATTTATTGCTATAATTAACGTTAATTAACATTAATCAATATAAAATTATTATGGTAACAACAATGCCCATTACAAAAGCTAGAATTAATTTAGGGTCTGTAGTTAAGCGGGTTTCTTTGAATAAAGAAAGAATCATTTTGGAAAAAGATGGTTTTCCTGTGGCAGCTATCGTAAATTTAGATATGCTAGAAGATATTATAGATTCCATTGATTTAGGAAAGGCGGTGAGAACTTCTAAAAAAGATTTTATAAGTTTAAATGACGTAAAGAAAAAAAATGGTCTATAAAGTACTGCTGGATAAACCAGCTGATAAATCTTTAGGGAAATTAAATTCTAAAATAAAGGAAGATATTTTAGTCGCTTGTACTGAATTAGAACATTTTTCTGAAAAGACGAGAAATACAAAAAAACTTAAGCACCCTTTTGTTGGTTTTAGAAGAAGAGTAGGTAAATATAGAATCTTGTTCTTGGTTAATAAAAAAAATATAGAAATTTATAAAATAGGGTTAAGAAAAGATATATATAAAAATTAGATTTTAAATACATAAAAAATAATCAAAAAATAGTTACAGTTTTTTGATGAATTAAAAAATATTTATAAAATTTAATTAAACATAGTTATGCGATGGTGTTTTGGAAAAGTAAATAATAGATTAGCAGAAATATATTTTGACGATGATAAACTCTTGGAATCTAAGATTTTTGGTCATTGTTATATTAAACAAGAAAATTATAAAACAAAGAAAGAACAAAAAATGATTGAAAAAGATCTTAAAAAAGTAAAGGTTGTTTATAGAAATAAAAAATATAAATTAGTTAAGGTTAAAGATTAATTATGGATAATTATAAATATTTTGATACCCATGCTCATTTAGATATGAGTCAATATGATGACGACCGAGAGGAATTAATCCAAAATCTTCAAAAGGAAGATATGGGTGTGATTACGATTGGGGTTGATAAAAAGTCTTCATTTGAAGCTGTTAATTTAGCAAACAAATATGAAAATGTTTTTGCTACTATCGGATTTCACCCCACTGATGCCGGTGAGGAATTTAATGAAAAAGATTTTGAAGAATTAGTCAAAAATCCAAAAGTGGTGGGAATAGGGGAATGTGGGTTGGAATTTCTTATAAAACACGGAAAAAATGCAGAATTAACGCAGATTGATGCAGACGAAAAAGAAAGGCAAATTGAATTATTTAAAAAACAAATAGATTTTGCGGTAAAAAATGATTTACCTATTATTGTGCACTGTCGTGATGCCCATAAGGAAATAATTGAAATTCTAGAATCTAAAAAACAGGAATTCGGTGATAAATTAAGAGGAGTAATCCATTTTTTCTCAGGAGGTATAGAGGAAGCTCAGAAATATTTAGACTTAGGTTTTTATTTCTCTTTTGGAGGGGTTTTAACTTTTACTCATGATTATGATGAAGTTGTTCAGTTTTTGCCTTTAAACCGTATTTTGCCTGAAACAGATGCTCCCTTTGTAGCTCCTGAACCATATAGGGGTAAGAGAAACGAGCCTAAATATGTGATAGAGGTGTATAAAAAACTTTCAGAGCTTAAGGATATGGATTTAGAGGAAATTAGAGTTATTTTAAACCGAAACATTCAAGATTTATTTAAGGTAATTTAAATAATCATGAGTAAAATTTGCTTTGCAAATTTTACCTTAATACATACTACTTAATACTTAATACTGAAAATTAGATAAAAAGAGTCGAACAGCTTTAGCTGTTCGACTCTTTTTATCTAATTTTTTTATTTGCAATAAAGAAATAGCTATGATAATCTTGATGTAATTAGAAGTCAGAATTTTACATGATTTTTAATACATTAATAGAAATTAAGGAGGGGTAGTAAAAAATGAAAATTTTTTTCCGATATTTGTCTTATGATAAATAAAACTAACTACCCAAGAAAAAAATATGTCAGAAAAAGAAGTGTATGAAATTGGATATTTGTTACTTCCAAGTATTTCTGAAGAGGATGTTTTGACTGAAGTAGCTAATGTAAAAGCTATTTTAGAAAAAAAAGGAGCAAGTTTTTTGTCAGGTGATGAGCCTAAACTTATAAACTTAGCTTATCCTATTTCAAAAATGTTCGGAGCTGATAAACAAATATTTGAAAAAGCTTATTTCGCTTGGATTAAATTCGAAGTAGAAGTAGAAAAAGTTGTTGCTCTTAAAACAGAATTGGATAAATATGAAAATATTATGCGATTCCTGTTAATTAAGACTATTAAAAAAGATACTTTAGTATCAGAAGTTAAAAAACCTATTTCTGTTAAAAAAGATTCAGGTATTACAGACAAAGATAAAGAAAAAGAAATCGAACCTGTAAAAATAGTAAAAAAAGAAGAAGTAGCTGATGAAGAAAATAAAGAAGAAGCTATAATAGAAGATGTTAAAGAAGAAGTTGTATCTGAGGATGACAGAAAAGAAAAAGAAGATTTAGACGAAACAATTGAAAATTTAATTATTAAATAGAAGGTGGAAAGTGGAGGGTGGAGGGTGGAAATTTGCTTCGCAAATTATTAATCAACATTCTACATTCAACATTCTACCTACCAAAAAAATATGTATCTAAACAAAGCAATAATAATAGGGAATTTAACTCGAGGCCCAGAATTAAAAGCTCTTCCTTCAGGTATTCAAGTAGCTAATATGGGAGTAGCTACAAATAGAGTTTGGAAAGATAAAGAGGGAAATAAGCAAGAAGCTGTCGAATTCCACAATGTTGTGGTTTTTGGAAGACAAGCTGAAACTTCTGCTCAGTATCTTAAAAAAGGTTCTTCAGTACTAGTTGAGGGAAGATTACAAACTCAAAGCTGGGAGGCTGATGGAGTTAAAAAATATAGAACAGAGATTGTTGCTGAGAGGATACAATTTGGACCAAGAAAAGATGGGGGATCATACACACCTACTGCTCAATCATCTAACAACGGGGATGACCAAAGTGCAGAAGCCCCAAAATCAGAAGGAATTGATTATCCTACAGAGGAAATAAATCCAGATGATATTCCGTTCTAAAAATCTGGAAAGATTTTTAGAATTATAGATTATAAATTTTAAATTTTAAATTAATAAAAATATGTCACAACAATGCTATTTTACACAAAATAATGTGGAGCAAATTGACTACAAAGATCTTGAAGCTTTAAAAAAATTCATTAATCCTCACGGAAGAATTTTATCAAGAAAAAGAACTGGTCTTTGCGCAAAACACCAAAGACAATTAGCTACTGCAATTAAAAGAGCTAGATTCTTAGCACTTTTGCCTTTTACAGCTAGATAGGAATCATTAAAACCTGCCTACCGACAGGCAGGCATGAAAACAAAAAACAGTTGCCAAAGCAATTGTTTTTTTGTTGTATTTTGAGGGGTTTTAATGTAATATGCCAATAGCTAGTTATTCATAAAAATAATTCTTTAACTTTTTATTTAAGGAGAAGAAAGTGGATGAATTAAAAAAAAGAGATTTTTTTAAAAGATTTAAAGAGAATCGAGAAAAAGAAAAAGAAAACCCTTACCAAGAAAAAAAGACA
Organism: Patescibacteria group bacterium; assembly: GCA_018817595.1. GTDB lineage: Bacteria > Patescibacteriota > Minisyncoccia > Phycocordibacterales > UBA12079 > JAHITU01. Next base: position 64,810 of record JAHITU010000024.1, on the reverse strand, counting down.
GGAAGATTTTGTTCTTCTTGTGGAGGAGAAGTAGTTGAAAGGACTCGTAAACCTGCCAACTTTACAGGTGGTAGAAAAGGAGTTTTTGGACCTGGTGGTCATAAAAAATTCGCTGGGTATGGAAATCCAGTTACAGAAGGTTTTCATTGTGATATTTGTGGAATAGAATATCACAAACTACCTCCCAAAGACCTTTTGAAAGCGAAATAAGAATCATAAACATAGATTCAAGGCGGAAAGGGAACCCCCCTTTCCGCTTAAAGTTTTTTAAAAATAAAAATTCAATATAAAATTTACAATTTTTAATTTATAATTCTAAAAAATAGACAAAGAAAAAATGAGCTAAAGCTCATTTTTTCTTTGTCTATTTTTTAGTTTGTAACCCTCTCTACATATTCTCCTTTTTCCGTATTAACTCTGATAATATCACCTTCTTTGATAAATATTGGAACAGTAACAAAATCACCTGTTTCTACTTTTACTGGTTTGTTAGCTCCAGATACGGTATTTCCCTTATTAGCTGGGGGAGCTTCTACAACCTTAAGGTCTAATTTAGTAGGTAATTTAATTCCTATAGCTTTATCATCAAAAAACATAGCGTCAACTAATGAATTTTCTTTCAAAAACTTTATCGAAATAGCGTTACCGTCAATTTTAAATCTTTCTTTTGGGTTATTTTCTTCACAAAACCAGAATTCCTCTTTGTTTTGGTATAAGAATTTTATTTTTCTAAATTCAATTTCTGCTGATTCGATTTTATCTGGCTGGTGGAAAGTTTTTTCAATTTGCTTACCATTCAAAAGATTTCTTAATTTAGTTTGGTTTACTGGTTTCCTTTGCTGTTTTCTAAAAACATGTGAAGAAAGCACCTCGTAAGGGATTCCATCTAAATTAATAAATTTTTTAGGAATTACTTCATTGTAGGATAATATCATAAATTTAATTTCTAAGTTTTTAATCCGTATACTCTATCATTTAAATTTTTTTTATTCAATGACTCAAAGACTTGAGCCGTTGAAAGTGTTTAATATCTTAAATCTTAATTCTTAAATCATAAATCTAGAAATAGTTAAAAAGTTCGGTTAAAACCGAACTTTTTAATTATTTTCTCATTTCTTCTCGAATTTTTCTTAAAATTTCATTAAATAATTTTTGGTCTGCTTTTAAAAATTGGCGAGAGGCATCATATCCTCTTCCTAATTTAATTTCTCCATAACCATAGGACGAACCTGACTTGGAGATAATTCCATATTTTTCTCCTAGAGCTAATATTTCTCCTTCACGAGAAATACCCTCATTATAAATTAAATCGAATTCAGTCATTTTGAATGGGGGAGCTACTTTGTTTTTAACAACTTTGACTCTTACACGTCCTCCTACGATTTCTGTTCCTTTTTTAATTTGAGCAATTCTTCTAATATCTAATCTAACAGAGGTATAGAATTTAAGAGCCTTTCCTCCTGGAGTTGTTTCAGGACTACCAAACATTACACCGATTTTCATTCTTATCTGGTTAATGAAAATAACTGTGGTTCTTGATTTAGCTACAATAGCTGTTAGTTTTCTTAGGGCTTGTGACATTAAACGAGCTTGTCTTCCCACATGATGGGCTCCCATATCTCCTTCAATTTCAGCCTGAGGGGTTAATGCAGCTACTGAGTCGATTACTATTACATCTATTTTACCAGAACGAACCAACGATTCTGTAATTTCTAGAGATTGTTCTCCTGTATCTGGTTGCGATACTAATAAATCATTTATCTTTACTCCTAGATTTTTTGCATAAACTGGATCTAATGCATGCTCCGCATCAACAAAGGCACATACACCGTTTTTCTTTTGTGATTCAGCAATAATATGAAGGGCTAGGGTTGTTTTTCCTGATGACTCTGGCCCAAAAATTTCAATAATTCTACCTCTTGGGATTCCTCCAATTCCTAAAGCTTCATCTAAACCTATAGAACCCGTAGGAATAGCTTCTATATCTACCTTAGGAGCGTCTCCTAAACGAATGATTGAATCTTCTCCAAATTTAGTCCTTATTTGAGCAAGAGTATCTTCTACCTTTGAATCCTTTTTAGCAGTATTTTCTGCTTTTGTGGATACTTTTTTTGCGTCTTTTTTCTCGTCCTCTTTCTTTTTAGGCATAATGTTTTTTATAATGGAATAATAATTTACTTGACTTCCTTGCTGACGCTCGTAGAGACGAAAATCATAGATTTTCGTTAACGAATTTTATTTTGAAAAATTCGTCTTTGCGAGCGTCAGCGAAGCAATCCAGAGATTTGATTTTCGACTTTTGACTTTATGGACCTGCCTGCCGGCAGGCAGGCTTTACAGGCTTTCGACTAGTTCTGGTACACCAACTCTATCTTTTTTTCAATTTCTCTTTTGTACTTATCTTTCGCTGATACTTTTATTATATTATAACCTAAGGATAAAAGCATCTTTTCCTTTAAGTATCCTTCTTCGTCAACAAAAACTTGTCTTCCGTTTATTGAAATATAGGAAATATTTTCAGAATATCCTTTGATTATAATCGGGTTGGTTTGTAATAATGACCCGTCTATTGGATCTTCTATTACTAATACAGGTCCTTTTGTGAATGATTTTGTCTGATAATAGCTATAACAAGCAGTCAATCCTAAAATTATCAAAAACAAATAAATACTGATTTTTTTAGGGATTAATTTACTCATGATTTCTATTTATTTCTTGTTCCTTGTCTTCTACTAAATACCCTGATTCTTCTTCATTGTTTTCTATAATTTCATTATCTTCGGTAGAGGGTTCCTCTTCAGTCTCATTTCCAACTAATACTTCTCTTGGTTTTGATCCATCAGCAGGTCCAATCATTCCAGCTTCCTCTAATTCATCCATTATACGAGCAGCTCGAGCATAACCCACTCTTAATTTTCTTTGTAAATAAGACGTTGAAGCTTTTCCAGCTTCAATAACTGCTTCTCTAGCTTCATCGAATAAATCATCTGAATCCTCATTTGTGTCATTTAAAGCATCAAATAATGGGTTCCTATCTTTTTCAGCTGAACTTATGTCTATTTCGTGAGGAATTTCGTCTTTGTATGATTCTCTTAGGAATTTTGTAACAGCTTTTAGTTCTGGTTCTGAGATAAAAGCAGATTGAATACGGGTGGGTTTCGACATATCTCCTGACATATACAACATATCTCCAGCCCCTAATAATTTTTCAGCTCCACTCATATCAAGAATTGTTCTTGAGTCAACTTGGGAGGCTACTTGTAGGGCTACTCTTGTAGGAACATTGGCTTTAATTAATCCTGTAATAACATTTACAGAAGGTCTTTGGGTTGAAAGCACTAAATGGATTCCAATTGCACGACTCATTTGAGCCAATCTTACAATTGCTGCCTCTAATTCTCTCGGGTAGGTTTGCATAATATCAGCTAATTCATCAATTACGATTACTATATATGGCATTGCATCTGGAAGTTCCACATCAATATCCTGTTTTTGTTTCAAAGCTTTTTCATAGGCAGGAGCCACAATATTTTTATGATATGACTGAATATCTCGTACTGAATGAGATTCCAAAATATCATAACGCCTATCCATTTCTTTAATCGCCCACTTAAGAGCAAGGATAGCTTTTTTAGCATCTGTGATTACCGGAGTTAATTGATGAGGTATATTTTTGTATTGAGTTAACTCTACTCGTTTAGGGTCAATCATTATAAATTTAAGATTGTCTGGAGTGGCTTTATATAGAAGGGAAGTGATTAAGGCGTGGATAGTTACAGACTTACCTGCACCAGTGGCTCCAGCGATTAACATATGAGGAGCTTTAGCCAAGTTAACGAAATGAGCCTTTCCTGAAATATCTTTTCCAAGAGCGATGGTTAGTAATTTGTCGCTTTGTTGGAATTCTTTTTGGTTAAATAGAGATCCTAATCCAACCATAGTTTTTGTTTTGTTGGGGATTTCAATTCCTACCAAAGATTTTCCAGGGATAGGAGCTTCAATACGAAGAGGGTGGGCAGCGAGAGCCAAAGATAGGTCATTTTGTAATCCAACAATCCTAGCTAATTTAATTCCTTCGGCTGGTTTCAGAGCATAACGGGTTACGGACGGCCCAATAGAAATTTCGTCCATTTCCACATTAATGCCAAAATTCTTTAATGTTCTTTTAATTATATTTGAGTTTGCTTTGATATCTCCAACTTCTGGTTTACCTTTATCTTTGTTCAGGAGAGATATTGGAGGTAGTAATGTTCTTTTACCAAAATACTCTAGGGCTTTCCTCGAAAGAAATCCTCCTGTCATAGAAACATCTTTTTCAAAATCCTCTTCTTCTTTTTCTTTCTTGGTTAAGACTTTTTGTTGAGGTATTTTTTCTAGGGCAGGGGAATCATCTTTTTCTGTTTCTGTTACTCCAGTGATTTTAAATTCTTTTTCTTCTTGAATCTCATCATCGAAATCTTCTCCTTCAGAACGATTTTTCCAAAACATTAATTTTTTGAAATTAAGTTCAGTGTCGAAAATTACTAAAAGAGAGATTATAAGAAGTGCTGTTAGAAAAATTAAAGAAGCATAAATATCAAAAAGTTTTAAAAGAGGGGAGGCGATAGCTCCTCCGAAAATTCCTCCTTTGTCTGGAAATAGAATGGAAACTATTCCTAATCCTGAAAGAAAGAAAATTAGAGAACCAACTGTTTTTGTAGAAGCCATTTTTGATCTTAGCTCCAGGGTGTTTGAGTAGGCGATTATGAACAAGAGAACAGGGAGAAGAAAATAACCAACTCCAAATAGGAGACTAAATAATGAGTAAACTTTTTCACCAGCTAATCCTCCATAGTCCATTGAAGCCAAAATTAAAAAAATTCCTAATACAAAAAATATTATAGTCATAACTCCTTGCAATGTTTCATCCTTAATTTTACTAAAGAATGATTCTGTTTCTATTTCTGCTTCTTTCTTTTTTAATTTCTTTTTCATTTTAATTTATAAATATTTTTTAATATTAATTTCCTTAATTTTAACATATTTTAAATAAGAATTTTAGTGAATAAAATCTAATTAGAAGTTTAAATCTTTTCGTCTTTGCGACCCAGTACTTTGAATTAAATTACTTACTATTATTTTATAGATTATTGTTTATTTTTTTTAAACTTTATTAACATTGTTGCAACAAAGTGTTGGGGAAGCAATCCAGAAATAATAATTATAAATTTATTTTGAAAATTTATTCTAAGACTTTCGACTTTATAGACTTTTAACTTTAGACTAATCTATATGTCCTTTATAAAAAAGACATCTTAAAAGACACAAAAATGTTTGCGTTTCTGAATAAAAGACATATAATGGACATATATAAATAACAAGAAAGACACAAATGAATTCATTAGATATTATAAATAAAAGATATAATAATGACCTATATTTAACCTTCTTTATTAAAAAAACAGAGAAGATTGTTTCTGCTTTGTATTTAATTACTGATTACTTGAAGGAAAAAGAACCATTAAAATGGGAAGTTCGGAAAAAAGCAGTAAATCTATTTTCAGAAGTTATGAAATTAAATGATGATTCTTTCTCGGATAAATTTAAAATCTTCTCAACTATATCTTTTCAGATTTTTGAAATCTTGTCCTTTTTAGAATTAGCTTCTGCTACTAATTTAATTTCAGAAGATAATCATGAGGTTTTAAAGAGAGAATTTGATTTACTTTTGTCTTTAATAAAAAATAATTCTATTAAAATAAATAACCAACTTTCCCCATATTTAGGAGGGGATTATTTTAAAGTTAAAGACAAATCTTTACGCCCGAAAGAAATTGAAGATGTCTTAAATTCCGTAAAAGACATTAACGAGGATAAAGGACAGTTTAAATATAAAGGACATAATGTTTTTGATTCAAAAAAGACAAAAACAGATAAGATTACAAATAACGAAAAGAAAATATCTCGTCGTGATAAAATCATTGAAATTTTATCTAAAGGACAAAAACTAACTATAAAGGACATATCAAAGACAATTTCAGACTGCAGTGAAAAAACAATCCAAAGAGAATTACAATCAATGTTAAAAGACAAACTTTTGAACAAGGAAGGGGAGAGAAGATGGAGCCGATATTCATTGATTAGTGAATAACAATAAACTTTTAATTTAATAAAGTCGGAGGACTAAAACTAAAATAGATACCTGAATTCTAAAAAATACTCTGGATTGCTTCGTCGCAAACTCCTCGCAAACCTGCCTGCCGTCAGGCAGGGACGGTTCGCTGAAAGCGAACCGTAAAGGTCGCTTTGTGACCGTCTCTGCGAGCTTGCGAAGCAGTCCAGAAAAACTCAATTAAATTATTATTTCACAAAACTATTCACAACACCTAATATTTAACCCATGTCACTATAATCATAAAGTCATTAATAATATTTTTAACCTATTCATTTATCTTTAAAATAAGTCTTAAAATTTAATTTTTTAGATATGAATTAGTTTATATTTATGTTAGTATATATGAAGGACCGTAATATTTTTGTACCTGCCTGTCGGCATAGTTGGGTTGAAAATCTCTTGCTTTTTAACCTTAATTATTATAAAATAATAAGGTTATATTTCTGTTTATTTTGTGTGAGTTATCCACAAAATTTCTTTGCAAGATAAACAAGACAAGATATAATTTCACTAACAAATTTTCCGTTTTAAATCGGAAGAGTTGTTCAATGAATATGTACTTTGAAAATTGAATATCCCAAAAGGTTCGAGGAACCTAAAAACAAAAACAAACGAATGCACCAATTTTATTTGGTCGTAAATATAATTGGTGTAATAAAAATTAACAAACGAAATTATTAATTGTTTATTAGCCGTACAAAATTAGAAATAATTTTGTACATTACAATTTCTTAAAATCATTAAAATTTTTATTAGTAATAATTTTTTAAGAAATTTTGAAAACACATATTATGAGTATATTTAAACTTAAAGATTCTGCAGCAGCTAAGGCTGTTTCAGTATTCGCAGGTGTTGCTATGGCTCTTACTTTGGTTTTTGGTGGTGCAGTTGCTCCAGCTCAAGCTCAAACAGTAGAAGAACTTACAGCACAAATCAGTAGTTTACTTGCAATGATTTCATCATTACAAGCACAATTATCAAACATGGGAGGTACTACTACAACAACAGGAGTATCTTATAACTTCACAAAAAACCTAACAATGGGTGATAGTGGAGCAGACGTATTGAACCTACAAAAAGTTTTGAACATGAGTTCAGACACAATGATCGCAGCATCAGGAGTAGGATCAAAAGGAAATGAAACAGAATACTTTGGTGGATTAACTAAAGCAGCTGTAATCAAATTCCAAAACAAATACGCTTCAGAAATTTTGACACCAGTAGGATTAACTGCAGGTACAGGATTCGTAGGAGCTTCAACAAGAGCAAAATTAAATGCTATGACTGTTGCAACTACACCTACAACTCCAGTTGACCCAACTACACCAGTTGTAACACCTGCAGGAACAGGATTAACTATTTCCGCAGGATCACAACCAGCAGCTACTTTGGCAGTATCATCTGCAGCAAGAATTCCTTTCACAAAAGTTATTCTTACAGCTAGTGCTGATGGAGATGTAGTAGTTAACTCTCTATTAATAGAGAGAACTGGTTTAGCAGCAGATGCAGCGTTCGCAGGAATCATCTTACTGGATGAAGATGGAACACAAATCGGAATTGCTAAAACTTTGAACTCACTACACCAAGCTACAGTTGGAGAAAACTTCACAGTGAAAGCTGGAACTTCAAAAACAGTAACTATTGCTGGAAACATGGTTGCAGCAGCAACAATGGCTTCATACAGAGGACAAGTTGGATCACTTTCAGTGATTGGAGTAAATACTTCAGCTGCTGTTAATGGTGCTCTTCCAATCATGGGAACAGCTCACACAATGAATGATTCCCTATCAATTGGATCAGCTACACCAGCTCGAGGAGTGAACGATCCTAATGCAACAGCTACAAAAGAAGTTGGAGTAGACGGATACACATTCTCATCTATAAAAGTAACAGCTGGATCAGCTGAAAAGATTAGACTTCATTCAATTAGATGGAATCAATCAGGTTCAGTTTCAGCATCAGACTTAGGAAACCTTAAGACTTATGTTGACGGAGTTGCTTACGATGTAATGGTATCATCCGATGGTAAATACTATACATCTACATTTGGAACAGGACTTGTTGTAGATAAAGGTCTTGCAAAAGAAATCACTATTAAAGGAGATATCATTTCAGGATCAGGTAGAACAATTGCATTTGATTTGTATAAAAATACAGATCTTTATGTAACAGGTGAAACTTACGGATATGGAATTACTCCTGCTTCAACAGGAACAGGATTCAGTACAGGAACACCTTGGTATGATGCTTCAGTAGTAACTGTTTCAAATGGTTCATTACAAGGATCAAAATCAACAACAGTAGAAGCACAAAATATTGCTGAAAATGTTGCCAACCAAGTATTAGGTGGATTCGATATTGAAGCTAAAGGAGAAGCAATCTCAGTGGCTTCAATGGTATTCAACGTAACACTTACTGGTTCGTCAGCTGCAGCTAGTTCAGCTGTAGGTCAAGTAGACGACATCACTAATGTTTCTTTGGTTGATGCTAATGGTTCAGTAGTAGCTGGTCCAGTTGATGCAGCTTATACTTCAGTATCAGCACAAACAACAGGAACAATTACTTTCACAGATACAGTTACTTTCCAATTAGGAAAAGGAACTTACACATTGAAAGGTCAATTAGGAACAAATTTTGTTAATGATCAAACAATTATTATTGACACAAATCCTACTGATGATTGGACAACAGTAACAGGTCAAACAACAGGTAACTCAATTACACCTACACCTGATGCAACATTGACTTCAAACACAATGACATTGAAAACTGGAACAGCTGTAATCAGCACATCCGCAAGCCCAGTAGCACAAAACGTGGTAGCTGGTGCACAAGGATTTGTAATGGCTAATTTCCAATTCGATGCAACAGCATCAGGAGAAGATGTTAAATTTAATACATTGGTATTAAATAACACAGTTACAGGAGCAAATTCAGAATATCAAACAGGATGTCAATTATTTGATGGAACAACAGCTTTGAACACAGGTTCAAACATCAAAGACATTGCTTCAGGTGAAACTGCAGCTCAAACATTTACATTAGACAGTGCTGGACTAGTAATTCCTAAAGGAACACTAAAAACAATTGCTCTAAAATGTAACATTTCAGCTTCAGCAAGTGGAGACACTTACCTATGGAGTATGACAGCTGCTCAAACAGGATCAGGTCTTGATTCAGGATCTACTATCACAACAGCTACTCCTACAGGATCAGGACAAATAATGACAGCTACAACAGGTGGTACATTCACAGTAGTTAAAGACGACTCAAGTCCTTCATACAAGATTGTTGCTGCTGGAACAACAGATGTAGTTCTTGCTAAATTGAAATTCACAGGAACAAATGAAGCTATTAACTTGAAGAAATTAGGTCTACAATTGACTGCTGCTTCAAGTTCACCTTCAGACTTAACTAGAGTTACTTTGTGGGATGGAACAACACAAGTTGGTGTTGCTACATTCACAAGTACAGATTACGCAACATCTACTTTGACAACTGACTTTATGATTCCAAAAGATGGATCAAAAGTTATGACAATTAAAGGAGATCTTGCAAAGATCGGAACATCTCAAGTTGGAACACAAGGAGCATTATTGAAAGTAAACTTTGACGGTGGTTATACTGCATCTACTCAAGGAGTAGGAGCACAATCAGGAACAACTATCAACACAACATCAGCATCAGATACTGCTGTTGATGGAGTGAGAGTATTCAGAGCTTATCCAGAATTTGCTAAGATTAATGTTTCTAACACAGTGTTAATCTCATCAACAGATGTTGAATTGTACAAATTCAGCATTACAGCTAAAGATGCTGATGGATTAAGTGATGGAATCGGACTTAACCAAGTTACTGTAAATGTTGCTACTTCATCAGCTTCAGCTGTATCAGGAACAACAACTGTAACTAACCTAGAAGTATATGCTTACACAGATTCAAGTTTCTCAAATCCAGTATCTGGATACACAAACGGATTACTTGCAACTGCAGCAGCTACTCTAGTAACTGGTGATAACGAAGTTGAATTTAGTTCAGTTTTGAATATCCCAGCAGGTGCTACTTACTACTTTAAAGTAGAAGGAGACACTACATTAACAGCTGGAACAGGTACATTCTCAGGAAATGTTACAACTAAGATTTCAGGAGATGCAGCTTACCCAGCAATGGCAACTTTGATGGGAACAGAAACAACTGTAGATGCTGATACAAACAATGACTTTGTTTGGTCAGGTCACGCTACAACTACTTCTGCTCTAGCTCATGTAGATTGGTCAAACGGATACCTAGTAGACGGATTGCCATCAGGCGGAAGCTCAGCTCAAACTATTTCAAAATAGTTAAAGCGATTGAAGTTAGTTTTGTCTAATCTCGAGAGGATCTAGAATCCCCAGAAGATAAACCAAAACGCACAAAAACACTCAGTGTTATTTATAACACCTGGGTGTTTTTGTTTATCAAAAATCACTTGGACACCCGATGTCCAAGTGATTTTGTTGTTTATAAACATTTTTTTATTTGTCTCTGTCTGCCTTAGGTATGACGATAGAGAAGTAACTCAGTCATTCGTCTCGTTCCGTCTTTGCGAGGAAGGTCAATTTTTTAATTTTTGAAAAAATTAAAACCTTATCCGACGAAGCAACCTGCCTACCGGTAGGCAGGTCCAGAAGTTATAAAACCAAACGGTAATCTTCATGCAATATCATTAATGTTTAATGAGGTCCGATTTCTCAACGTATATACCAGTAACCTTTAGTTATAAGCTCAAAAGTCCTCCGACTTCTTCGCGTGTAATAATATTGTTCTAGTTATCTGTGTGTCTAAACACTAACTGAAGTCGTAGGACTAAAATTAAAATAACCGAAGTCGTACCTCTAAACTATCAAAAACTAACACAAAAAACTTATCCCCAATACATACAAAAACGCTTGACTTTTAATTCTAATTTGCTACTATATAGGAAGTACTCGAATATTGGCTTGCCAAAATTTGAGTACTATGAAAAACATCGTTTTCCTTCGGGAACTCGGTGTTTTTCATTTGTATTTTTTGACAAACAATACTTTGTTTCGTTCGTCTTTGCGACCCAGCACTTTGTTGTAATAATATAAATAGAGCTTATAAAACATAGATAATATTTTTGAAATAAAAAGTAAGTGATTCAATTCAAAGTGTTGGGGAAGCAATCCAGAACATAATTTCCAATCTTTAATTACAAAAAATATTACCTTTAGTTATAGAATAAAAAGTCCTCTAATTCTTACATTTAACGAAGTCCGACTCCTATCTGCCCACGCCTGCCGGCGCACAGGGTACGCAGGGACAGGCAGGTCTTGTTTTGTACACCAATAACCTTTAGTCATTTATTTTGTTTAATTATTTCCGAAGTCATACCTTTGAATTAAATATACCTCATCTCCTTGATTTCCTAATCTATATTTAATAGAATATATCCATGATGAAAAACAAAAAATTAATTATATCCATTATATTAATAATAGTAGCAGGAATATTTTTCTTTTTACCTAAGGATTCAGAATCTCCAACAATAGAAATTAATGATCCAGAAGTAGTAATAAATGGTGTAGAGATAAATAACCAAGAGGGGATAGTTGATGTTGTTAAAGAAGAAAAAAAGGCTCCAAGTTTAAGTAGAGAAGTAGAATTCCCGGATAATTTTCCAGTAGAGGGGTATGAACCGGTAACTAAAAAAATAAATGAAATAGTTGTTTTTTTAAAAGAAAATCCAACTTCTTTTGATCATTGGCTAGAGTTAGGAATTTATAGAAAAATGATAGAGGACTATAAAGGGGCTGAATTAGTTTGGGACTATGCGAGTTATCTAGAACCAAATAAATTCGTTGTATGGGGCAATTTAGCCGATTTATATGCCCTATATCTAAAGGATAATACTAAAGCAGAAGCTTATTATTTAAAAGCCTTAGAGGTTGGACCTCACCAAGATTATTTGTATTTTAAAACAGCTCAGTTTTACATGGATTACCTAGAAAACATAGAAAAAGCTATTGAAATAGTAGAAAAAGGTATAGAAATGAAACCAAACTCACAACAACTAAAAGACCTCCTAAAAACCCTAAAATAACAATTATATATAAATAAATATAAATCACTTGGACACCCGGTGTCCAAGTGATTTTAAATTATCCACAGCTTCTACTTGGACATCGGGTGTCCAAGTAGTTATTATATTAGTTATGAGAAAAGATCCTTTAGTAATTGGACAATATTATCATGTTTATAATAGAGGAACTGATAAAAGAGTTATCTTTATGGATAAATTTGATTTATGGAGGTTTTTACAAAGTATGGAAGAGTTTAATACTTTGGACCCAATAGGGAGTATCTATGAAAATAGATTTAATAAAAATCAACTTGGACACCCGGTGTCCAAGTTAGTGGATATTGTTTGTTATAGTTTGAATCCTAATCATTATCATTTTATATTGTCCCCTTTGGTTGAAAATGGTATCGAGAAATTTATGCATAAGTTGGGTATGGGATACGCTAAGTATTTTAATGAAAAATATGATAGAACAGGTGTTTTGTTTCAGGGGAGGTATAAATCTATTCATATTGGAACCGATGAATATTTAATGTATTTGAGTGCTTATATTAATTTAAATAATAAAATTCATTTTCTTAGTCATCCTGATTCTAAAATAGATAAGGAAAAATTATTCTATACTAGTTCTTGGAAAGAATATATAGGCGAAAAGAAAACAAATTTTTGTAATAAATCTATTATTTTAGATAGATTTGATGGAAAGATTAAAGAATATGAAGAATTTGCAGAATCTGTAGCAGAGGGGATTATTGAAAGAAGAATAGATGATAATTTTGGACTAAGGTCAGATTTAATGATCGAAGAAATTTTTTAGATATATAAACACTTGGACACCGGGTGTCCAAGTGTTTAAGTTATCCACAGGTTATGCAGGGTTTGAGGGGTTTTTGTGTATAATATGGCTATTAATCCTGTTAGAGATTTTGTGAGAATCGGAAAAAATTAAAGATACAAAAAGCGGGATAAAAAATTATTAATTAATATAAGATTATTTATTTTTTGTAAATTTCGAGGGATTTGTCCCATTAGAGATAATTTACTGAAAGTAAATTATCTCTAATGGAATGAATTGGACATCATTTAAGTTTATAGCGGGGTTTATCTTTATTTTATTAGCTGCTTTGGTATTTTTGGTTTATTTAAGTGGTGGAAATATAGAAAATAAAGTGACACCTGAGGAGAATATAGTAGAAGAACAAGCTTAATTGCTTGTTTTTTATTTTATTAATTCAAATAGTTTTTAAAATGGTAGGTATAGTTTTGTAGGTCAAGATTTTTTTTACTATTCCAATCAATTGGAATAGTAAAAACATTTACATTCTTATTAAGATGAAAGAAATTAATTCGGTTGCTCGAAAAAATAATGCATTCATGATTTATTATGGCCTTCTAAAATTTGTTCTGAAAGAAAAAAGAGTAGTTAAATTAAGTAAATTATTAATAAAATATAAATAATTGTTCGTTAAAAACTTCATAAAAACTTTAGAATTATTTTATAAAAATTTAATGTTGTTTTTGATATTATTGACGTAGAACAAGAGTAATATAAAAATGTAACAAAGTGAAATTTTTATATTACTGAGTCGAGGAAATAATACAAGACGAAGTGCTTTTATTATTAATTTGGAAAAAATAAAGGTTTGATTTTTTAAATATTATTAATAGAAGATTTCAAACCAATTTATAAAAAGTTTAAAAAAGATTCGCTTGGCCCATCTTTGGATGAGGATCAGGTGTTTGTTTAATTTAATTATTATGAATATAAAAAATAGTGTAAAAAAGATAAAAGAAAAAAGAAAAGGGACTTGGTTAGTATTTTTGTTAATTTTAATTATCCTATTCTTAGGATATTTTTATTATCAAGGGAATAAAGAATTTATGCCTATTGTGGATGAGGAAGAAATGACTTTGTTTTTTTCAAAATCTAGCCAACAAGAATTAGATAGGTATTATGAAAAAGTTGATCAATTTTATGCAAAAGATATTTATGGAGGAGAAACTCCAGAAGAAGTTTTAGAGATGTATATAGAAGCTTTGGAAAATAGGGATTTTGAATTAGCTAGTAAGTATTTTGTTTTTAAAGACCAAGAGAATGAGTTGAATGAGTTGGGTGATGCAGAAAATAATATAACCAAATATATAGAGGTTTTAAAAGAATCTTATTTATCAGAATATGATGAAATTTTTGATTTGTATGAATTAAGAGTTTTTGTAGAGAATATAGATTCTTTGGTTATGCAAATTACTAAAATTGAACAATCAGGATTATGGAAACTAGAAAGTATTTAAAATTTATCTTATTAATAATAGGAATCATTACGATTCCTATTTTTAATATTTATGCATATAATGCAGAAACAACTCATCCTGCCTTAACTAAGGAAACAGTGGAACTTTTTAATTATTATTCTGATTTAGAAATATTATACGAAGAAAAAGAAAGAATTATATTAGGATCCAAGGAGGAGGACTTTTTTATTCGTCCGCTTAATCATTTTTATGATCCAGTCTATGAAACTGGTTTAAATGAAGGATTAACTATAGGTTTAATGGCTAAAAAATGGTCTTTAGATACAAAAGCTCAAGCAGGATTTTCTAATTTATCAGGATTGGGAATTACTAAAGAATTATTTGGTTCAGAGTCTGATTACTCTTGGGAAAGAGCTATTTATGATTATGCTCATAATGATAAAGAAAGAGCATTGGAGGCTCTGGGACATATTCTGCATTTAATTCAAGATATGTCGGTCCCTCCTCATGTTAGAAACGACCAACATTTAACAGATCCTTCTCCTTATGAAACATATACTAGTATTTTTAATGAAGAGAATATTGAGGACTTATCTTTAATTTTAAGAAATGAAGAAAAAATTATCTTTGGTAATTTAGAAGAATATTTTAATTCATTGGCTGAGTTTACAAATAAGAATTTTTTTAGCAAAAGTACTATATTTATAGATAAATATAGTGAGCCAGTTGTTGATTTTGAAGAACTAGGTTTTGGTTATAATAAAGATGAGAATTTTAAATTAGTAAACATAAAATATACTATAAACAAAAATGGAAAAGTAGAAGATAAAACTTATACTATTTATGATAAAGAACATAATGTTCTTTCTGACTACTGGCAAATCCTTTCAAAACAAGCAGTTTTACATGGGGCGGGGGTGATCAAATTGTTTTTTGATGAGGTTGAAAAAGAAAAGCAAACTTTAACTTTGTTAAAAAAGAATGAAAGTTATTTGAGTAAACTAGCCGGTAGTTTTAATAAAAAATTGGGAAATATTACAGGTTTCTTTTCCAAAGCTTTGGCTAATGTAAACAATGCTTTGTCTAGTGTTGATAGAAATGATTTGGTGGCTGGAGTAGGGGAGAGTTTTGCCGAGCAAAACTCTCCCTTTAATAATTTACCTCAATCTAGCCCAGAAGATCCTGGAAGCCCAGAACTTAAAAATCTTAAATCTCTTTTAAACAATGCTGAATATATGGTGGCTCAAATTGAAAATGGAGTAGATGGGCTTAAGGAAATTGGAAGAACAGATTTTTTAAATGAGATCATTGAAGAAGATATTAGTATTGGAGAAATAAACCAAACCGGTATTTTAGCAGCTTATGTTTCCGGTTTTGGAGGGGGTGGCGGCGGAGCCGCCACCCCAAATTCCTCTACTACCCAAACAGGAAACCAATCTACAGCAAGTTCAACTACCTCAACTACCACGGATAATTCACAACAAACAGCAACTTCAACCCAAACAGTTATAATTCTACCTCCCCAAATAACAACGCCAGCAGATTTTACACAAACAATAACCACAACAAATATTCTTTTTGAGGGAACAGCTTCTTCTACTCAAGTTATTTCTACCGACTTTTCATCTTCGACCACAACGGTTTTAGATGATAACACTTGGGCACTTACTTTAAATAATTTTAACCAAGGAACAACCACACTAAGTTTTTTCGCCAGCGATAATCAGGGGAATATTTCAGAAGCCAATACAAAAATCATATTCGTAGATTCTTCACAAAGTAATCAAGGAAATACAGGAGGGTCTAACCCTGTGGATGACGCAATAAACTCTGATGTGAATCTAGAAATTTCTCAGTGTAATAATTCAATGTCAGATGATTCTTGTTTGATTACAGAGTCTGTTCTGGATATCTCTTGGACGACCACTTTAGAAGATTCAGACTTCTCGCATTTTAATATTGATGATAATGGAAACTTTTATTCTACTCAAGAAACTAACAAACAAATAACAGGCTTGAGCGATAATCAAGAATATAATTTTTCTGTAGCGACAATAGCTATAGACGGGACCAGTTCGGCTACATCTACTCAAAATATAATCATAAAAGAAAATCCAGTAGTTATAAATGAAATTGCTTGGATGGGAACAGATGCTTCTTCGGCTGATGAATGGATTGAATTGTATAATCGTTCTAATGTCGATATCGATTTGAGCAATTGGATTTTGTATTCAGAAGATGGTTCCCCAAATATCAATTTTTCAGGTGCGACTAATAAAATCATTAAAGCAGGGGAGTATTATTTGATTGAAAGAACCGATGATAGTGCTGTGAGTAATATTAGCGCTGATCTGATTACTTCTTTTGGTTCAGGTTTAAATAATAAAGGAGAAAATTTAATTTTGGGATATAAGAAAGAGGGTCAGGCAACAACAACAATTGATAAAGTAGATTTTAGAGAATCAAAAGGAGGTTGGATTGAAAGAGATGAATATAGGACTCAGGAAAGATATGACCCTAATTTTTCTGGTTCCGATAGAAATAATTGGGATTTAACTATGGACGAAGAGTCTATTTGGAATGGTTTAGACAAGGATGGGGGAAAAATCAAGGGAACTCCTAAAAGAAGAAATAGTATTAGTTCCAAAATTGTTAATGATTCAAATGGAGGGGGTAATATAAATAATGACCTTAGAATTACCAAAGAAAATTCACCATACATCATTGATGAATTTGGCTTGATTGTAAAAGAAGGAAGAACTTTGGTTATTGATGCGGGAGTAGTTGTAAAATTCGTAAATAAGTATAATAAATCTGAATTTGTTGTTGATGGAACTATTCAGGTAAATGGAACTGAATCAGAATCAGTTGTCTTTACCTCAATTACTGACGATGAATATGGAGGGGATACTAATCAAGATGGCGTTTGTGATTTTGATAATCTTATTAGTGAAACAGCTTGCCCAGGGTTAGACAATAATATTTGGACTCAAGTAATTTTAAGTAATAAATCAAAAGATTCCTATTTTAATCATACGATTTTTAGATACGGAGGGAATAGGCTAACTTCTCAAAGAAAAGTTTCTATGGTTCAAGTTGAAAATACTAATGTTGATTTTAATAATTGTATTTTTGAAAAATCATATAATAGCGGGCTTTATTTAAGTTCATCAAATGTAAATATTAATTCATCTACATTTAGAAACAACAAAACGAATGTGGCTTATAATGATAGCAATCAAACATATGCTGGAAAATATTATGGCGTGGTCGTGTTAGGAGGAGATGTATCTGTTGAAAATTCTAATTTTAACCATAACCAAGTTGGTTTAGGTGTTTATGATACAGAAAATATTATCATTAAAAATAATATTTTTAATGATAATAATAGTAACAAAGAATCTTTTCCTTTAATTTTAAGTGGATCTACTGCTTTTGATTTGTCTGGAAACAGTGGTTCTGGAAATGATAAAAACGGAATTGCTCTTGAAGGATACATTACTAAGGAAGGTGTTGATACAAGTTTATTAAAAAATTCATTACCTTACGTATTAGAAAAATCTATCTATGTAGTTGAAAATAGTTCTATGAATATTGAGTCTGGAGCTGTATTTAAGTTCAAGGATAATAATTATCTAAATATTATAGGTGAGTTAAATGTAAAAGGAGGGGAGAATGATAAAGTCATCTTCACTTCGGTTTATGATGATAGTGATGGGGTAGATGTATATAATGATGGATTGATGGAAGAATCAGATATTCCAAATAAGGGAGGGGTTATTTTTCAATCAGCTAATTCAATTATTGAAAACGCTGAATTTAGGTATTTAAATCAAGCTACGGCTTATAAAAATCCTTATGGGTATCAGTCACCGATTAATCTTAAGAATGTAAATTATATTGATAATATTTGGTCCATTTTCGCCGATGCCGAGGATACTCCAGTGGATAGAAATGAGAATGTGCAATTTAGTGATGGGCAGTCTATGTCTAGTTTGAGTAATTGGCAACCTTAAAATAAAAACAAAGAGATTAAATCTCTTTGTTTTTATTTTAAGAATTATAAATTGTAAATTATTTTTTACACATACATACGAACGTACGTACGCCTGTACTTACGTTTACAAATGTATAATTTTGAATAGTAAAACCACTTGGTGATCGAAGTGCCAAGAGTTCTATTTAAAAATAAAAACCCCCAACTATGTAGTTGAGGGTCGAGGGTAAATTTTCGCAAGTGTAAAAGAAAATGAAAACACACTTATGGTCCGTTTTAGCAATTCCTATTCGGATACGAATTCCTCTTATATTGTTGAGAATCAGTACTTGATTTGATTACTCAACCGCGATAACACTTTCTAAATATTATATTATTTCAAATAAATTGCAAGTGGATAAAAAAATCCCTCCCAAACTTTGTAGGTCTGAGAGGGTAAGAGGGGATGGTCCGTGGGCACTAGTTCCTGTTGTGCCTTGATGCCGGTTGGCAATGGTCGATGGTTCGTTCTCCGGCGACGGGCGCTCCTCTTTATTTTAAATCAAGGATATTATAGAATAGATATATTCATATATTTCCTTGATGTCTTTCTGTATAGTACAATAGATGATCGGTATTTGCAAGGATTTTTAAAAATTAATTAATATAAATTTAAATTACTAAATAACATAAAATAAAATACCCCCGCATGATGTTCACCAGACATCTTTGGGGGTATTATGACCTATTCAGCTATACAAGGAATTGGCTATAATTCCTTATACATGAAAATGTTCTCATGAAAACATTTTCGAATGCATTTACTCCCGAAGAGGAAAGACTCTAAAGGAGAGGTCATTTGGGAGAAATTATAAAGTTGTTGTTGTGAAAAGGTACTATAAATCCTTTTCATCTATTCTCCCGGAAATTGTATTTACCTTTATTTCTAAATATAAGGATATAATATATTTAAATAAAAGTCAAGAAATTTTAAAAGAAGTTGTGGATAAAATGAGTTGTTAGAATATTTGTATAATATGTTTTTAAACCTGCCTACCCCTGCGCGCCGGCAGGCGTGGGCAGGCAGGATCCAAACCCAAGCCCAACCATTTTAAAAACCATATTATACAAATATTCTTTGTTGTGGGAGTATGGGTCGGGTGAAATTTTCCTTTTGCTAAAGCAAAAGACAGTAACTCTTCATTAAAAATTTTAATGTCTGTATTTTATTTGGGTTTAACTTTTTAGGGTGAAGAAGAAGGACGAAGCGAGGCTTCGTCCTTTGAAAAATAAGAAAATAGATAAAAAAAATCCCTCTAGGATACCGTGAAAAGGTATCCAAGAGGGATTTGATCAAGATGGTTTGATTGCGATGTAGACACCACTATTGTTGCGGGGTGCCTTTGGAGACCGTCAGTCATTTTAGGGAATGACCTCGGCAACCAGACTTGTCTTGATCGAAGAAAAAGAGAGTTTAAAGGGAGTATTGTCCCCGAGATTCGGACCTCGCCTTTTGCTGGACCATCAGCCTCTCTTGAACTGCTGATGACTATTATATTTATATTTCGGTTTTTTGCAAGGGTTTGTTAGAAAATTTATATTTATTTAAAATAACGAAAATCCATTGACTTTATACAGGAGATTACTATACTAATAGAATAGTAATTATTAATTTTTATACAAAAATATGGAAAAGAATCTAATTAAAGATCAAAAATATTTAACAGGTCTATTAACTGGTTTTATTTTAGCTGCTATTGTAATGATTGGTTTTAATCGTTATGAAGAAGCTAGTATTTCAAATGAAGAAGGTCTTTTGAATGAAGACGGGACTTCTGAGATAGTTTCAGACTCAGGAGATTTAAAAGATAGAATTAAAGCTAATGTAACAGAGATTCAAAATAAAGGGATAGGTTCAAACTCTGGAACTGTAAACAAAGGAGTTACCTATGATGATTTAGTAGGGATTTCAAGCGCAAATCCAGAAGCTCCTCATAGTCCTGAATTACAGAGATTGGATATTGTTTTACGAGAAGTAGGAAGAATGATTGAAAGAATGGAAAAAGATATTGCCGAAATAAATGAAACACAAATAGCAACTGTTAATCAATAAATGTAAACAAAAAATCACTTGGAAGTTCAACTTCCAAGTGATTTTTTGTTGTGAGATTTTAGAAATGGACCGCGAGACAATATTTCTTAATAAGAAATATTGTCTCGCGGAGACGGGGTGGGGTATGAGTTTGAATGCACAAGGTTCTTTATTGACTAATGGATTTGTTTTGGTATATTGACCTGAGGTAGTTAACTTTAAATTATTTAAAGGAATATAAAAATGAATGAAAATGTTGTAGTTTTTATTCCCAGAGCTGGGAGTAATAGCATTCCTAAATCCATTGATTTGGAAAAAGGTTTCTTGAGGGGTGAATACAAACCGGAGTATTTAGCAGCAACTATTTGGGAAAATACTGGACGAATGGGATGCTCTGTTTTCTGGAATAAAATAGATATTTTTTTAAATTCTTCAGAAGAAATTGCTGAGTTTTTGGTTTGGGTATCATTGTCTGTTGAGAAAACATCATGGGATGTTTTTAAAGAAATGAATTTGTCTTCAGAACAAATACAAATCCTTTTTGGAAAAGAAAGTGAATTTGCTGAAGATCTCGGGTATGTTCTAAAGAAGCTTTTGAAAAAGCATTCATCAAATGAATCCCTTTTTGAAAAAAGGAAGCCTGTTGATCTTTATTTTTGATAATGAAAAGAGAGGATTTGAGCTTTGCTCAAACCCTCTTGATTTTTTTTATAAAAAATGATTAAATAGTATTCGTAAAGATCAGAGAAGATAGGTTTAAAAGGATACTTTTAAAAATCCATTTTATAAACCCTATTTAGGTCGAAACACTAATATATTAAATATGTAGATGTGTTTTTCTCTGAGTCTTGATTATTCAAGACTTTTTAAATTTTATAAGGAAGTTAGTAAATTGGGTATAGATTATGAAAATTTGCTAAGCAAGTTTTTTCCTAATAATCTAAAATCTTAATAAGCTAATAACCTAAATATATGGCAATAAAAAAAGAAAAGAAAAAAGAAATTTTTGAAAAGGCAGAAGGAATTTTAAAAGATTCTAATTCCGTTGTTTTCGTAAATTTCCACGGGCTAGGTGTTTCTGATACAACTCAATTGCGTAATAATCTTCGAAATGAAGGTTCTTCTTACACAGTTATAAAGAAGACTATTGTAAAAAAAGCTTTAGAAAATACTTCTATTGAAGGTGAAATGCCTGAATTAGAAGGGGAATTGGCTTTGGCTTATAGTGAAGATTTAATTGCACCAGCAAGAGGAGTATATGAATTTCAAAAGAAACATAAGGAGAAAATGGCTATTCTCGGAGGTATTTTTGAAGGTGTTTTTATGAACAAAGAAAAAATGCTTTCAATTGCTCAGATTCCTGCTCCACAAGTATTGAGAGGTCAATTTGTAAATCTTATAAATTCACCAATTCAATCTTTTGTAACAGCTTTGAGTAAAATAGCTGAAAAGAAAGAGGCTTAAATTATTAAAATAATTTAGATTTAGGATTTAAGATTTAGGATTTAAGAAAAAAATTTACTTCGTAAATTTTTTCCTAACAACCTAACAACCTAATTTCCTAATAACTTAATATAATTATGACTGAAGAAAAAAAAGATGAAGTAGTAGTTGAAGAAACTACTGAAGAAGTAACTGAAGCTCCCGCAGAAGTAGGAGCTCCAGTTGAAGAAGTTAAAGAAGAAGGAGTAGAGGTAGAAGTACCTGCTAAATTCAAAGCCTTGGTAGAAGGAATCGAAACAATGTCAGTACTTGATTTACATGAATTAGTAAAACTATTAGAAAAGAAATTTGGTGTTTCTGCTGCAGCTGTGGCTGTTGCTGGAGGTGCTGTTGCAGGAGATGATGCAGGTGAAGAAAAGACTTCATTTGATGTTGAACTTACAGCAGTAGGAGACCAAAAAATTGCTGTGATTAAAGCAGTTAAAACAGCTTTAGGTCTAGGACTTAAAGAAGCTAAAGAATTAGTTGATGCAGCTCCTACTTCATTGAAGAAAGATATGAAGAAAGAAGAAGCAGAAGCTTTGAAGAAAGATATTGAAGAAGCTGGAGGAAAAGTAGAATTGAAATAATAAAATAAGCAGATATTACGCAGAATTGATGCGTATTAGAAGCTGATGAAAGAGCGAGGCTAAAGCCTCGCTCTTTCATATTTATAAAATAAAAAGACTTGGGGGTTTCACCCCCAAGTCTTTTTATTTTCGTTGACCTTTTTTGTTTTTTTAGATATACTTTGATTCTAGTAAGTTTCTATAAATTTAAAATTAAGGAGTTAAAAAAATGGAATCTAAAGAGATCGTTTTTTATGGAAAAAATGATCCGCCTTTATCTGTTATCTTGTTGGAAGATACAGATAGCCTAAAAATGGCGGAGGATCTTTTTCTAAGATTGAATAGCATTGTTTCCGTTCCTTGTGGTGAAGCAGATTACGTTTTCCAAAGTAGGGAAGGGTTGGTTGAATATTTAGAAAAAGAAAAGCAAAAAATGCTTTCATTAAAAAGGGACAGTGGGCCAGATTTTGCTTCCTGTGAAAATGAATCACTAATTCGTTATTTTAAATCTCTTCTCGCTTGATAAACCAACCCTTATCTTAGTAGGATTATAGATAAGGGTTATTATTTTCTAAAATAAATTGGGAGATTTTTTAAAATGGAAAATCGTATCGTTTTATTTCATGGAAAAGAAGGACAAGAATTTCAAGTGAATTTAGATTTATTTGAAGATGATATGGCTATTCAACTAGAAGCTGAAAGAATTTGGAAAGAATCTGGAGGTATTGTTTATATTGAAGGTGATGGAATATTTTCTCTGAACACTTTAGACGATATTATGTTCTATCTTATAGATAATATGAATAGTATCCATATAGGTTCTTTACTGAAAAATAATTTTAATTAATTACAAAAAGTTTAAATAATCCTATTTGTGCGGAGGTGCAGATAGGATTTTTTTGTTGCTGGTCAAAAAAAATGATGTTATTATATTAACAATGGAAACCTTAGGAAAATTATTTGGCTCAATTGCTAAAGTAAAAATAATGAGACTTTTTTTATCAAACGATGATATGGTTTTTGATAATGAAGAAATTTCTTCAAGAACAAAAGTTCCAGTCGCTACGCTGCGCAAAGAATTAAATGCTCTAGAAAAAATATCTTTGATTAAAAAAAGAATTTTTTACAAAGAAATAATAAAAAAGAAAAATAAACAAGAAGTCGTTGAAAAGAAAAAAATGAGTGGTTGGGTATTGGATACTAACTTTTCTTTATTAGCCCCCTTAAAAAATTTGTTAATAAAAGGATCACCACTTTCATCTAAAGATATTACTGATCGATTAAAAGGAGGAGGAACACTTAAATTAGTAATCACTTCAGGGGTCTTTATTCAAGAAACAGATAGTCGAGTAGATATTTTAATAGTGGGGGACAATTTAAATAATTCTTATTTAGAAAAAGCTATTGGTATTTTGGAATCTGAAATTGGACAAGAGTTAAGATATTCTATTTTAGAAACAGCAGACTTCAATTATCGTTTAGGAGTCTATGATAAATTATTAAGAGACATTCTAGATTACTCTCATAAAAAAATTGTAAACAAATTGGATTTGTAAGGCCCGCCTGCCCCTGCGCGCCGGCAGGCGTGGGCAGGTAAGTTTAAAGTCTGTAAAGTTAAAAAAATAAACAAAAAATCAATGGCTACGAGCATAGCCGTTGATTTTTTTATTTATAGACGGGCGAGGCGAAGCCTCGCCCGTCACCCTACTAAGGTTTAAAATAAAAGAAATCCTTGCATTAAAACTTTTAGTGAAAAAGTAAGACTGAGGTTTATCTTTTTTGTTTATTTCTGGATTACTTCGTCATTTCGCTACGCTTCATTTCTCGTAAAGACGAATTTTGCGAAGCAAAATTCGTGGACGAAAAGCTAAAGCTTTTCGTCTTCTTCCATCCCTTAAAAAAGTTAAACCTAAATAAAATACAAGCATTAAAACTTTTAACAAAACAATTACTGTTCTTTACTTTAGTTATGAAAAAATTTCACCCGACCCACTGGGAGTGGTTTGGGTGACATCCGACCTCTTAATTAAAACAACTGTCATCTTTAGATATTAATTTTAATATTATAAAAAATGAGGTCGGATGTCTTTAAGTTGTTCCGAAGGAAAAAGTTTTTCAGCAAAGATTTCTTTTGTTTTGAGCCGACATCATTTTATCCACAGTTTTCATATATTTTTCATTTCATATAATGATATTATATAGTTATGGTATTTTTAGATACTAAAATAAAGGTCGTAAAATCATAAAACCAATGAGATTTCTTGGTGGTTGATTTTCTTTGACCATTCAATTAAGTCTTGGGGATATGATAATAATTCATTATTAGTTTTAATTTTTTAGAAAAAAAATATGATACTACAAACATGGAGTGAAGTATTATCACAGTCTTTTCAAAGTCTTTGGATAGGGGTGATGGGCTTTGTCCCAAACTTGATTATTGCTATAGTAATCTTTGTCATTGGATGGGTTGTTGGAGCTTTGATAGGAAGAGTGGTAGCTCAAATTATTCGTTCACTTGGAATTGATAAAGTTCTAAGAAGTGCTGGGGTAGAAAAAACACTTAATAAAGCTGGTTTCCGTTTGGATGCTGGAATATTTATAGGTGCTTTAATTAAATGGTTTATTATTGTTGTTTTTGCTGTTGCATCTTTCGATGTATTAGGCTTAGACCAAGTAAATCAATTTCTACAACAAGTAGTTCTTCTTTATCTACCAAGAGTAATCGCAGCCGCAGCTATTCTTTTGATTGCTGCTATAATTGCTGATGCTACAGAACACCTAGTGATTGGTTCTGCTAAAGCCGCTGGAGCTAAGAAAGCTCATTTCGGATTTTTAGGAACTGTATCTCGATGGGCAATTTGGGTATTTGCTGGATTGATGGCTCTTTATCAATTAGGAGTTGCCGCAGCTTTTGTCCAAACATTGTTCACAGGATTGGTGGTAGCTATGTCTCTAGCAATAGGACTAGCTTTCGGATTAGGAGGAAAGAATTTTGCATCTGATATGATTGAAGATGTTAGAAAAAAAATGTAATCTATAAGATAAATATAGAAAATACAAAAACCTTCATCTTTTTAGATAAAGGTTTTTGTATTTCTGGGGATAACTATGTGTAAGTAATAACTATATTAGTATATAATATAGTTATTATTGACTAATTATTATTATAATGAAAAAAATATTAACATATTTTTTGTTTTGTACTGTTTTAATTTTAGGGTATTGTACTCTAAATGTTTCAGCACAAGAAGGCTTTGGTGCACCAAAAGAATTAACTCAAGAAGAAATTAATCTTATGAATTCAATGATGCTTGGAGAGAATGATTCTATAGATGAACAAGATCTAATAAAAAAATATATTGAGGATTCAACAAAAGAACTAGGAGAAGATATTACTCCTGAAATAGTAATGATATCAAGTCTTAATATATATGATTCTAAAATAATAAAACAAATAAATAATAAATTTGATTTATCTTTTGTTCTTTCTAACGGGGAAATGATTCAATCAGATATTCAGTATGGGGTGCACTTAATTTTAATAAATGAGAATGATGGTTTACAAACACAATCAATTATTGATGAAAAGATTTATTCTGAAATAATCAATTTAGGAGAAAATGAAGAAATAATTAAAAAAATTAAATATGATGCTCCTGATTATTTGAATGGAATATATCAATTATATATAGTCAGTAAAAATAAAGAAGGTTTAATTTTAGGGTTAGGTAGTTTAGGTGAAGTTACGCTTGAAGGAGATAATTCATTTGTGGAAATCATAAAACCAAGTTGTTTTTTTAATATCGAAGGAGAAGAATTGGACCCTCATTATACTTTAGACCAAGGCGTGGATGTTAATCCAGAAGAAATATTGAAATTAAATTGTGAGATAGAAAACCACTCTGATAAAGATTTGTCTTTGATTCCTGCTTTCGAAACTTTTTATAGATCAACTTTTGGAGAAAAAGTTGAAACTCCTCAACTCTCACAAGATAACATTGAAATAAAAGCTTTAGAGAAGAAAACTTTTTCTTTGGAAATACCTAAACCAGAAAAATCTCAAGCCTATGATGTTAAATTAACTTTTAATAACAGTTTAAATATTCCTGTTGATTTTGTTTCAGCTCATTATGTTTTGAGAGGAAAAGGAAGTACTATTCCTAATCTTTCACTCGATAAAACAATTTATGAATCTGGAGAGATAGCCAAGATAAACTTATTTTACAGTGGTTCAGCTGACTCTTTTTATGGTTCGAGACTAGGACCTTCTTTTGTAGAAAATGTAATAGCTAAAATCGAAGTTGTAGATAAAAATAATAACAGTTGTGGAGATATTTTAAAGGTTGAAATTGATCAATTTTCCCTGAATCAGATTATAGATTTTCAAATTAACAAAGACTGTCTCTTTCCAAAAGTAAATATCCAAGTAATTGATAATGACTCAGGAGAAGTTCTTTCCTATACAAAATTTGATTTTGATCTAGACAGAGGAAATTCTTTATTAGTATACCTGTTATTAGGTGTAGGGTTTTTAATTTTGGTGAGTTTAGTTTATTTTAAAAACAAAGGGTTTAAATTTCCGACTTTTGTTATTGTTTTTTTTGTTTTTTTGCAAGCTTTTGCTTTTTTTGGGAGTTCTTATAATGTAGCCGACGCTGCTTCCTATAGAATTAATTATGCTGTTAGGGCTGGTGGAGCAGATCGGTTTTGGGATCATTCATTTACTTGGAATATTAGCTTAAACAAAAGTACTTATAACCCTTATGAAACAATTACAGCTACAATGTATGAAAGTTCTATTGTTTGTTGGAATTCTGTTACTAGTAGTCAGTATTATGCTATTATACCCTATCCTGCAGGTTCTTTTTATATAGGAAGGGGTAGTTCTTATTATACTTTTAGTGCAAGTGCTCCTAGTTCCCCAGGGTCTTATTACACTTGGTTTCATTGGGACGATGAGCGATGGTTTAAAACTTATTATGGTTATCCACAAGAATTTAATAATGATCTTTATTGTAGTAATAAAGCTGAGCAACTTAATAGTGGTTGGTACATGGAAAGGAATAATTGGACAGGCCCTGAAGTGTGTAATTCCTTATTGCCAAATTATGGATTTACCCCCTATAGTCATTGGGTGCAGTATGGGCAATATGAAGGAGTTCACTATAATTTCAGGATCTCTGATTTTTCAGGTACACCCTATGCTAATGCTCCTGTTTATTTTACAGTGGTTAGCCCTGCTGTAAACGGAGGTTGGTCTGCTTGGTCTGCTTGGTCTCCTTGTACAGTTGTTTGTGGAGGAGGAACTCAATATTCAACAAGAACTTGTTCAAATCCATACCCATCAGGAGGGGGAGCGTATTGTGCAGGTTCAAATATTCAATATCAGAGCTGTAATACAGTATCTTGTTGTGTAGCCAGTTATGGAAGTTATTGCCAATCTTCTCCAAATCTATGCGGAGATAAAGGGAGCGGAACGATTGCTTGTAATGGAACCTGTTCAGCCGTTGTCCCTACTGTACCTGCTGGTTTAGGAGACCCTTGTGAATCAGATGCTAATTCTTGTGGGGATGTAAATTATGGACAAATTGAATGTACGGGTGATTGTTCTGTTTCAGCTCCTGATAATCCTGATGATCTAGGTGATGCTTGTACTTCAGCTGCTAATGCTTGTGGCACAACAGCTTCAGGAACTATCCAGTGTGACGGAACTTGTTCAGCCTCAGTTCCTGCTAATCCTGTTGGGTACGGTACAGTTTGTACTGCGGGAACAAACTCTTGTTATATGACAGGTACTGGAATTATTGGTTGTGACGGTTTGTGTAATGCTGTGGTTCCTCCTGTATCTGCTTGCCCCACTCCTATTATTCCTGCATCAAAAACTATTACAGGAACTCCAACTAATTTAGGATTTAGAACTGATGATAATATTTATTGGGTAGTCAAAGGAAAAACTAGAGAAATCATTTGGAGTGGAATTGGCAATGCTACTTCTTGTACACTAGAAGGACCGGATGGATTTATTGCTACGTACAATTACACTCAAGCCCAATCTGAAAGTGGAATAATTTCTGGTTCATTTACTACTCCTGCTATTGAACACAAATCAGAATTTACTTTAACTTGTCAGAACGGAACAGAAGTAGGGGCTCCTTCAGAATCAGTTTCTTTGGAATTTATGTTGGTTCCAAGTTTCCAAGAGATTTAATTAATTAGGTTTTAAAATTAAATATAGGATGATTTTATAATCATCCTATATTTAATTTTATTATGAATAATATTTTTTATGTCATACTTTATTGACATAGAAATAAATTCTGTTAATATATAGCAAGCTCAAGCAAAAAAGAGCTATTTTAAATTATGACAAGATCACTAAAAAAAGGTCCTTATGTGGACGAAAAACTTTTAAAAAAAATAGAAGGTAAAAAGCCAGCCGATTTAGGTGTGATAAAAACTTGGAAAAGAGCTTCCCAGATATCACCAGAAATGTCAGGTTTTACTTTCGGGGTACATAATGGCAGAAAGCATATTGAAGTTTTAATAACAGAAGATATGGTTGGACACAGATTAGGGGAATTCTCACCAACAAAGAAATTCATTAAACACGGAGGTAAGATGCAAAAAGAATTAGAACAAAAGAAAAAAGAAGCTGAAATAACAGCTGCAAAAGCAGCTAAAGCTAACGCATAAATAATATTTATGATTTAAGATTTAAGAAAAAATTTACGAAGTAAATTTTTCCTAAAACCTAATGACCCAAATAACTAAATAACTAAAATCATGACAGAAGTAAAAGCAAAATTAAGAAATTACAAACAATCACCAAGAAAAGTTCGTTTGGTAGCTGATTTGGTGAGGGGTAAAAAAATAGAAAGAGTAATTTCTGAACTTAAGCATGTAAATAAAAAGGTTTCAGTAGCTATGAGAAAATTGATTGAATCAGCTGTTGCAAATGCTAAACATAATAATAAATTAAATAAAGATGATTTATTTTTAAAGACTATTACCGTAGACGAAGGCCCCTCAATGAAAAGATTTAAAGAAGGGGCAAGGGGAAGAGCATTTCCTTTCAAAAGAAGAACTAGTCACATTACAGTAACTTTAGAAGAAAATCCTGAAGAAGTAAAAAGGGAAGTTAAAAAAGTTGTAGCGGTAGAAAAAGAAACAAAAAAATAGATTTAAAAAATAAAAATTTAGATTTATTTAAAATTATAAAATTAAAAATTAAAATTTCACTAAACATGACTCACGTAGTACACCCATATGCACATAGAATAGGAATTTTAAGAGATTGGAAATCTCGCTGGTTTGGTGCGCGTACAAAATACGCTGAACAATTAAAAACAGATGTTTTGATACGAGAATTTTTAGAGAAGAAACTACGTAATTTTCTTATATCTTCAATAGAAATGGAAAGAAATGAAAAAGTTTTTAAGATTATTATCAAAACTTCAAGAGCTGGAATGATAATCGGAAGATCTGGAGAAGGTGCTAAGAACTTAAAAAAGGAAATTTTGGATTTTATGACAAAGCACAAATTACCTAAACCCAAAGACTTGAAAATTGATATAGAAGAGGTAAGATATCCTGAAACTGACGCTGCTATTGTTGGAATGATGGTAGCTGAACAATTAGAAAAAAGAATGCCTTTTAGAAGAGTTCTTAAAATGACAGTTGATAAAGTAGCAGCTAATAGAGAGGTTGAAGGAGTAAAAATTTCATTATCAGGTCGTCTAGGAGGAGCTGAAATGGCTCGAAGAGAAGAATTGAAAAAAGGAAGAATTCCTTTACAGACATTAAGAGCTGATATTGATTTCGCAAGAGAAAGAGCTAATATGTCTTACGGAGTAGTAGGTATCAAGGTTTGGATTTACAAAGGAGAAGTGTTTAATAAATAATGAGAAGTCTGTAAAGTCCATAAAGTCCATAAAGTAAAAATTTACTTCGTAAATTTTTAAAAAAGACTTTCGACTTTCGACATTAAGGACTTTCAACTAATTGTAATAATATGTTATTCCCTAAAAAAGCAAAACATCGAAAATGGCAAACAGGCAGAAAAAACTCAACTAAAGTGGGTGTAGCTTCTCGTGGGAATAATATTTCTTTTGGTTCTCATGGTTTAAAAGCTATGGCAGGATCAAGATTATTATCTAATCAAATTGAAGCTGGACGTAGAGCCGCTAAAAGATATATAGGTAAAACAGGAAGAATCTTTATAAGAATTTTCCCTGATAGACCTTTCACTTCAAAGCCATCAGAAGTTAAGATGGGTAAGGGTAAGGGGGCACCAGAAGGTTATTGTGTGCCTGTGAAGCCTGGAACAATATTATTTGAAGTTGATGGTGTGTCAAATGAAAAAGCAATTGAAGCTTTAAGAAAGGCAGGAACAAAAATGCCAGTGAAGACAAAAATAATTAGTCGAGAAAGAATAAGTATTTAAGCTTGATTTAAAAGGATATTTAAGGTAAGATTCAATTTTAAAGTTGTTATGAAAAAAATAGATTTAAAAAATAAAACAAATAAGGATTTAGATAAATCCTTAGCCGATGCAAGAAATGGTTTGCGAGAATTTAGATTTGGTTTGTCAGGTTCTAAAACAAAAGATATAAAGAAAGGAAGAGCTTTGAGAAAAGAAACAGCTAGAGTTTTAACTGAGTTGAATAGTAGAGTCAAAAGTTCATAAAGTCGAAAGTCTATAACCTGCCTGCCGGCAGGCAGGAGTAAAAATTTGCTTCGCAAATTTTAAATAATAATATGGAAAACATTAAAGAAAAAAATAATAAGGTAAATAAAAAAACTATTAAAGGAGTAGTTGTTTCAAATAAAATGGAAAAGACTCTTGTGGTTTTAACTAAAAGATTTATTAAAGATCCTAAATATGGTAAGTATAGAACAATAGAAAAGAAATATAAGGCTCATTATGAAGAAGGTGAATATAATGAAGGAGATGAGGTGACTATTGAAGAATGTAATCCAATTTCAAAAGAGAAAAGATTCAAAATAGTCAAAAGTTCATAAATTCAAAAGCCTATAACCTGCCTGCCGGCGGGCAGGAGTAAAAATTTGCTTCGCAAGTTTTTCCTAAAAACCTAAAAGCTATAAGCTAATAACTAATAAAATGATACAACCACAATCAATAGTAAAAATAACAGATAACTCAGGCGGAAAAATCGGTAGAGTTTTTAAGGTGCTTGGAGGATCTAAAAAAAGATACGCTCGAATAGGGGATATCGTGGTTTTGTCAGTTCAAGTAGCTGAACCTAGAAAAAATGTTAAAAAGAAAGATGTTTTAAGAGCTGTTGTTGTTAGAGCTAAACAAAAAATAAAAAGAAAGGACGGTTCATATATTGGTTTTGATGATAATGCTGTTGTGATTGTAGATAAGGTTAAGAAGGAACCTGTAGCAGGAAGAATATTTGGTCCTATTCCTAGAGAAATAGCAGATTTAGGTTATCAAAAAATTACTTCTTTAGCTCCTGAAGTAATTTAAATAGGTGATTAGGTATTAGGGGAAATTGACGAAGTCAATTTAATACCTAAACAACTAAAACCTAAATAACTAAATAACTAAATTAATATGAAAATTAAAAAAAATGACAATGTAATAATAATTGCTGGAAAAGACAAAGATAAAACTGGTAAAGTTTTACGTGCTTTTCCTGCTTTGGATAAAGTTTTAGTTGAAGGAGTGAACAAAAGAAAGAAAAACCAAAGAGCAACTAAATCAGGACAAAAAGGACAAATTATTGAAAAAGAATTTCCAATTCATGTTTCCAATGTCGCTTTTATAGATCCAAAAACAAAAAAAGCCACAAGAATTGGTAAGAAAGAAGTAAAAGGTAAGATGGTTAGAATAACTAAAAAAAGCGGATCAATATTGAATTAGATTTAAGAATTAAGATTTAGGATTTAAGATTCTGGACTGCTTCGTCGCAGGTTCCTCGCAGAGACGAATTTTATTGAGTAAAATTCGTTACGAAAAGATAAGCTTTTCGTTTTTGCGGGGAGGTCACGACGAAACAATCTGCCTGTCGGGCAGGCAAGTCTATAAATAATAAGAAAAATTTGTAAATTTTTATTAAAAAATATCCTATAAGATAAATAAAATGAACATAAAAGAAAAACAAAATCAAACTTTTGAAACATTAAAATCAGAATTTGGATATAAGAATAAAATGCAAACTCCTAAGTTGGAGAAGGTTATTTTGAATGTAGGCACAGGTTCTTCTAGAAATACAAAAGATAGAGATGCTTTAATTTTAGATAGATTAACTAAAATTACTGGTCAAAAACCTGCTGTAAGAAAAGCTAAAAAATCAATCGCTGCTTTTAAATTAAGAGATGGAGAAAATGTGGGTTATCAAGTAACGTTAAGAGGGGACAGAATGTTTGGTTTTTTGGATAAATTAATCAATATTTCTATTCCTAGAACAAAAGACTTTAGAGGTTTGAAACTATCATCAATTGATGAAATGGGAAATGCTACTTTGGGAATCAAAGAACATATTATTTTCCCTGAAACTTCTGATGAAGAAATAAGAGATGTCTTTGGAATGTCTATTACAATAGTAACTACAGCCAAAGATAAAAAAGAAGCGGAAGTTTTTTTGCGATATCTAGGTTTCCCTTTTAAAACAGAAGCTGAAAAAAAAAGAAAAAAAAGATAAAGAATTAAAAAACCACCAAAAGGTGGTTTTTTAATAAGTCTTGTCCCCAAATTAATTGGATTGAATGAGTTAATTTATATATAATTAAAGACAAATATGATGAATAAATATTTGTTTAAATTAAGAAAACAGATGGCTTTTTACGTATCTTTTTTGTTGTCTGTAATTACGTTTTTACTAACTGTATTTACTTTGTTTTATCTATGGAATTTAGTAGGAGGAATAATCTTTTTTATTATTCTTTTGGCTTTTATTTTATCTTTAATTATAATTTCTCAGATTACAGATAGCTCTGTTCCTATCGTTGGAGAATTATTAAAAAAAGAATACAAAAGAATTCAAAACAAAGATGAAATTGATTCTTATCGTAGACTGATTTATTCTCTTGCTTTGTTATTTAGATCTTCTAAAGATTCTTTAGTTCTAGTTGAGAATGAAATTTTAAATGAGTTTAAACAACACTGTCCTACTGAATATTTAGATTTAGATAAAATTATTAATCAAATCAAAAGAGGGGAAGAAGTAGATAAAAAACAAGCTATTTCTCTTGAACAACAATTGATTAATTTTCATAAACAGAACAGAATAAAAACAACTATAAAAACTTCTATTGGAATTATTGGAATAATTTTTGTTTTAGTTTCTTCTTTAATATATCCACTTTCTGTTGTTAAAGCTGCTACCTATAATTTTACTCAAGCTTCATGGGTGGGAGGAGTCGATACTGTAACTACAGCTAATCATACATCTAACCAATCAGATTGGGATAAATATTATTCTAAATCTTCTGGTGTTAATGCTGGAACTGATATTACAGTAATAGCACAAACAGCTTCAAGCACTATAGATTTCACAACAGAGGGAGATTACACACAAGAGGATTCATCTAAAACAGATATTGTTGGTGGGGTTGGGAAATTACAAGGAACAGTAATTAATTATTCAAATGATTTATGTAATGGAGGAACAGCGACAGCTAGTATTTATTATGTTGCGGGCGGTAATGATGCCACCAAAGCTTTTGATAATAATTTAACTACTCATTGGAGAACATTTAATCAAGGTTTAAATCATTGGATTCAATATCTTTTCCCAGAGACTAAAATTATAAAAAGGTATCGTATGACCGGAGATCTTTCAGTAGATGAAACAATGCCAAAGAATTGGACTTTTCTCGGTTCAAATGATGGATCTAATTGGGTTACTCTTGATACACAGAGTAATGTTACTGATTGGGTATATCATGAATGGAAGACATATGATATAGGGAATACTATTGCATATAATTATTATCGAATAAATGTCACAGCTCCAGTTTCAAGTGGAACTACGATTTCTATAGCAGAAATAGAAATGATGGATATTAGTAGTTATAGTTCTCCTTATCCAATAACACCATATTACATAATTACAACAAATACCACTCAAATAGATGTATCAAATTATTCTGCAATCACAGACGTAGATTTAACCCAAACCACTCCAACTAACACAGATATAAAATATCTAGTATCTTTCGACGGAAGAACAACCTGGAAATATTGGACTGGTTCAGCCTGGGCCTTATCCTCTTTAGCTAATTTACAATCTCAAGGAATGTCTAAAACAGTATTGGAAGCATTGAATTCTGCAGATTGGTCAACTAGTGGAGGGTTTACAGCTGGAACAACTACTACTTTAGATTTTGCGATGGATTTATCAACAACTGATAGTGCCGCAACTCCGGAAATTGATCAGATTAAAGTTAATTATACTTATTTTGAAAATAATGAAAATTTAATCTCTTCTAAATATAATACAGAAGCAGTTGCTAATGTAATGGCAGGAATTAATTGGACAGAGAATACAACTCTACCAACTAATTCACAAGTTAAAATGTATTTAAGAACAGCCACTTCTGCTGTCGGTTTAGATTCAGCTATTTGGTCTGAAATAGCATCATCCACTCCTAACTTTTTAACCAGCGGTTGTACTAAATTAACAAGTTCTGTTGCTTGTGACACTACAGTAATCCCTACAGCTCTAAAAGACGGATCTAATGATCAGTGGTTTCAATATAAAGTAGTGATTGAACCTGGATTAACTTCACCTACGGTTGATAATATTATTCCTATCTATGTGGCTAATGGAGCTCCTTTAGTCGGAACTTTCACAGCAGTACAAGGAACAGATGGAGTGGTAGACATTTCTTATGAAATTAAAGATGCCGATACAACCAGTGGAACTGTTATCCCTAATTATGTAACACCTACTTTTGAATATTACAATGGATCTTCTTGGAATTCTATTGCTACTTCATCAATTATTTATGGTGTAGCCCCAGGTAGTGGGGAAGTGATTGATGACAACTCTGATGGATACACAGATAACAAAGTCTTAGAAGATTCATATTTAACTTATACAGCAACATGGATAGCTTCAACTACTGTGGCTGATTTGTATACAACAGGTTTTCAAATGAGAGCAACCTTTGACGATAAAGAAGCGGCTAATAATACCGTGGCTTCTACTACCATAGCCGGTATTTTAGATACTACTGCCCCTACATCAACTTCTGTCATTGTAGATAATTCTACCAGTCCAGCTACTTTGACTTTGGCAGCTACAGATGATTCAGACAAAGAAATGATGATTTCTTTAGATTCTGGTTTTGCAGGAGCTTCATGGGAATCATATTCAACTAGTGATACCCAAAGCACAACTGATCCAGATACTGTTTATGTTAAATTCAGAGATGTTTATGGAAATGAATCTTCTGTTCTTAATGCTACTACTCCCAATACACCTGCTAATGTTGTTATTCAAGATATCTCTAATGTTAATGTGACTCCTGCGACTTATGATTTGTTTTTAACTTGGGGAGTTGTTGATAATCCAGGTCCTGGTTTTGGTTCCTACAAGGTTTATCATGCCACTGATGGAATTAACTATTCATTAGAATCAACTATTACAGATAGAACTTTGAATTATTATGTGGATAGAAGTCTTAGTGCTGATTCTACTCATCAATACAAAGTTCTTTCAATTGATGCCGATGGAAATATTTCAGCTTACTCTTCAGCTATTGCAGGAACAGCTAACGGTACTCAAGACGGATCAGAAGGAGGGGGAGGAGTAGAAGCTGTTGAACCTGTTATTACTAATACTACAGCTTCTAATATTACTACTCAGTCAGCTACTATTACTTGGGATACAGATGAGCTAGCCGATTCCAGAGTAGAATATATTACAGCTACAGGAGCTGACTTCACAGATGCCCCTTATGTTGGAAAAGCTACTATGTTAAATACAGCTGCTGGCCTAGGACAACATAGTATCGTCTTGACTGGTTTAACTCCAGACACTACGTATTATTACCAGGTTAAATCAACGGATATTAATAATAATACAGCTACTAAAGTTCCAGGAGATAATGGTTTTACTTTTGATACTCTAGCAGGTCCATCTATCTCTGCTGTAACTACAGATACTATAAATAATGAATCAGCTGTGATTACTTGGACTACAGATACTGTAGCTAGTTCTTATGTTTATTATTCAACTAACTCAGATTTATCCAGTGCTACTCAAACTGGTTCAGCTGATTCAGTGGCTTCACACTCAGTGACTGTGAGTGGTTTAACAGCAGGGACTAAATATTACTATTATGTAAGTTCAGGAACAGCTAATGATAAAAATGTTATTAATGGAGAAGTTGCATATTATAGTCTGACTACTACTCAAGATTCGACCGCTCCTACAATTACTTTTGATAGTGATACAGATATTACTGCTATAGGAGATACCACAGCCACTGTTTCTTGGACGACCAGTGAAGTGGCTACTTCAACACTAGAATACGGAATATCTAATTCCTATGGAACTACAGAATCTAACAACAACTACAACTCTAACCATTCTTTTGATATAACTGGCTTAACAGCAGGTACCACCTATTACATAAGATTAAAAAGTACCGATTCCAACTCTAATACAAGAACTGATGATAATGCTGGAGCGGGATGGACCTTTACCACAACAGATTCGTCAGATATAACTGCTCCTAATATTACAACTGATCCAAGTGCTTCAACTATTGGGGATACTTTCGCGTACATTACTTGGATAACAGATGAAGCTTCAAATTCTGTTGTTGATTATGGAACCACTTCAGGAGTCTATACAGCCTCCTCTTCAAAGGCAACTCTGGATACTTCACACTCAGTTAAATTATCTGGCTTAACTGAAGAGATTAAATATTATTTCAGAGTGCTTTCCACTGATGCTAATTCGAACGCTACTACTAGTGCAGAAACATTCTTTACTACTTTAGGAGCCTTGTCTGAAGAGGCTGCTGTGGTCATACGAGAAGAAGCTGCGAGAGCTGAGGGAATTGCTAGTGCAGGGGCTGGTTCTAGTTATTGTGGTTCTAATACTTCTTGGAATGGAACTTTTTGTGTCGCTGCTTCAAGTGGTGGTGGAGGGGGAGGAGCTTCTTGTCCTGTTACTGACAGAAAAGCTCCTGTAATTAGTGATGTTAAAGTTGATGTTGGTGCAACTACAGCTACTGTGACTTGGGCTACTAACGAGGACGCGAATGAAGGAGTTCAGTATGGTACAGGTCCAGAATACGGGCTATTAAATGGTATGTCATTGAATACGAGTAGAAATCATAAAATAACTTTAACAAAACTTTACCCTTCAAATCAATATTTCTATAAAGTTATTTCTATTGATAGTTCAGGTAATAAAGCTGAATCACCCCAGGCTTCTTTCACCACTTTATCTTCTCTTGAAGGAGTGGAGAAAGACACTCAAGAAATTGAAGATATTCAAGAAACTCCTGTTATAACCACAAGTAGCACAGTTAAGACAGCTCAAGAATCTCTATTGCAGTTAGCGACTCAAAAAGTTAATTCAATTTTCTCAAAAATGGCAGGACAGGTTTCAGTACAAAAATTAGAAGAGAACTTGGTTTTAACTACTCAAACTATCGAAGATTTATCAAAATATATCCCAGCTCCACTTTTAAGTTCTGAACCGAATGTTAAGGTGACTTCGTCTTCAGCTATCATTTCTTGGGGAACTGATAAACCAGCTAACTCATTAATTGAGTTAGCTACAGAGGCTGAATATAATTTGAATAAAAGTAAACCATATACAGAGACACGAGGAGAAGCAGAAGAGCTGACAACTTCTCATATTGTGGTTCTCTCTAACTTAGCTCCAAGTACAACATATCACTACAAATTAAAATCTAAATCACAGGTAGGACCTATTGCTCAATCTAAAGATTTTGTTTTTAAAACCAATGCTGAAGTACCAGAAATTACTAAATGGTCTGTTAAGGATGTAGAAGATCATTCAGCTACATTTGTATGGGAAACTTCAGTAGAATCAACAACAGAAATTGAATATACTCCATATCATCAAGGAGAATTGCAAAAGGATAGATTAAAAACAAAATCTGTTGCAGGACTGAGTATTACTCATGAGGTTACCATAGAAGATTTAGAGGGAGGAACCACATATTTTGTACGTCTAAAATCAACCACTCAAAGCGGAGAGTTAATTACTCATACTATTCCTGAATTTAATAATGTGGATGATGTAATTCCTCCTCAGATATTACAATTAAGAACAGAATCAGCTGTATCTTCAGAAGGTAAAAAAATTCAAACTATTATTACTTGGCAAACTGATGAGTTGGCAACCTCTCAAGTTTTTTATCAAGAAGGAGCATCCATTAACCCTGAATTTGTAGTAAGTAGTGAATTGAGAGAAGATCTTGTTTATCGTCATACAACCGTATTGGGTAATCTAAAACCAGCTACTGTTTATCGTTTTAATGTTCAGTCCAAGGATTCTCAAGGTAATCTATCTATCTCAAAAGACTACACCTTATTAACACCTCAAAAAAAGCAAGATGTTGTAGAAATTATTTTCTCTAACTTTGAAAAGAAATTTGGTTGGTTAGAAAGACTAGGTTTATAAATTTTAAACGAAAACAAAAATCAGGTATAATATAATGAATATGATAAAAAACCCCATAATAAAAACAAAAGACGCTAGCCTTATATATGATATAGGTCAAACCTATGAAACAAACGCTTTGTTAAACGTGAACGTTGAAATATACCCTGAAGAATATGTAATTATTTATGGACCATCTGGTTGTGGAAAATCAACTTTACTTTATTGTATGAGTGGTCTACAAAAACTTACTTCAGGGGAAATTATTATAAATGATAAAAAGATTTTATCTTTAGCTTCTAAAGATATATTGAATATTAACCGTCACGAGATAGGAATGATTTTCCAGGCATATCACTTAGTGCCTAGTTTGAGTGTTTTGGATAATGTTATCTTACCTCAAATTTTTATAGAAAGACCAGTAGAAGAAAGAAAGAAAAAAGCAAAAGATTTATTAAAATATTTTGGGATATTAAAACAAGCTGATAAGTTCCCTAATGAATTATCTGGGGGGCAAAGACAAAGAGTTTCTATTGCTAGAGCTATGATAAATGAACCGTCTGTTATTATGGCTGATGAACCAGTAGGAAATTTAGATTCTAAATCTACTGATGTAGTGATGGGTTTGTTGGA
The DNA here is from genome assembly GCA_018817595.1 of Patescibacteria group bacterium. Taxonomy (GTDB): domain Bacteria; phylum Patescibacteriota; class Minisyncoccia; order Phycocordibacterales; family UBA12079; genus JAHITU01. Next base: position 24,947 of record JAHITU010000024.1, on the reverse strand, counting down.
AGAATTAAATACAAAATTTAAAAAAACAATTATTTTAGTTACTCACGACGATAGATTTCTTGATTATGCTCATAGAGTTTTATATATGAAAGACGGGCAAGTAGTCAGAGAAGTAATAAATAAAAAGTCTAAATATAAAAGTCTATCGGTTTCTGAAGAAAAACCCATTGTTGGAGTTTTAAATAGACTTGCTAAAATTTATCCAGATTTAAAGCAAGAGGAATTAAAAGCCAAGGCTTTGGTAGAGCACCTTTTAATAGATTTTAATCCTGTTGAGATAAGCAGATTGGAAAAAGTTGTGGCTAAAAGAATTTCTGGAGAAATTGATACCGATGTTATGGAGAAGATATTTGATGATTCGTTCAGAGATGGGGGAGTGGGTCTTTATAAACAGACAGCTCAAGAATTTGCGAGAAAAGTAGATATAATTTTAGAAGAAGCTGATTTGTTAAAACATAAAATAAATTTACCGAATTCAGAAAAATCAGAGTTGGATTTAAAAGCTGAAGAAATAAGAAGATATCTTTTGGATAATAAAAAAGATATTCAAATAAGCTTAGAACAAAGAATGAAGTTAGATATTTTAATAAAGGAAAGATTAATTAATGAAATTAATACTAAAGAATTTGAAAAGAAGTTAGATTTACCTTTGAAAAAAGGAGGAATTGGTTTTAATCGTGTAAGTGCTAAACATTTTACAAACGAGTTAGAAATAATATTATCTCAAGAATAAATTATGTTATATTCAGATCTATTTAGATTGTCAATAAGAGGTTTCAAAGGACGATCAAGTCGTACCTTTTTGACGGTCCTTGGTTTAGGTGTCGGTTTTGGATCGGTACTATTTTTGGTTGGTATGGGTTATGGTTTACAGGATCTTTTATTAAAAGAAATCGCTACTAGTGAATCCCTATTATCTTTGGATGTTGCTCCTGGGAAAGTAGAAACTATTGTTTTGGATAAAGATAATATAGATAAAATATTAGCTTTTGAAGAAGTTGATAAAGTGAGTCCAAAAATAACTCTACCTGCTCAAATGAGTATAAATAATTTAATTGCTAATACAACAGTTTATTCTGTGAATACTGATTATTTTGATTTAGGAGGGATTATTCCATCAATAGGGAAATTATTTGACAACAATACTCCTGAAATCTTAGTTTCAAGTGCTGTGATTAAATTATTTGATTTAAAGGAAGAAGAAGTTATCGGTTCAGAAGTTTCTTTTCAGGTATTTCTACCTAGGGAGATAACTCAAAATATTGAATACGAAGAAGTTTTAGTAGAAGGAGAAATAGAAATAGTGGATTTAAACGAAAAATTTAAAATTGTAGGAGTGATAGATAACTCTGATTCTTCTTTTGTTTTTTTGCCTTTAGGTTTTCTTAGTGACCTAAGTATAAATAGATATGATGAATTAAAGGTTAAAGTAAAATCAAATGAATTTTTATCCCCTGCGAGAGAAAAGATTTTTGATATGGGATTTTTAGTTTCTGCTTTGTCCGATACAGTTGATCAAATTAACAAAATCTTTAGTGCTATTCAGGTTATTCTGGGAGTATTTGGTTTTATTGCTTTAGTGGTATCAGCAATTGGAATGTTTAATACTATGACTATTACTCTTTTAGAAAGAACGAATGAAGTTGGTATTATGAAAGCTATTGGTGCTTCTAATAAAGATATTGCTTTTATTTTTCTAAGTGAAGCTATAGTTATGGGTTTTTTGGGAGGTGTTATAGGAGTCGTGGTTGGTATAGTAGTAGAATGGGTATTTAATTTTGCATTAAATATATTGGCTCGTTCTCTAGGAGGGGTTTTTGTAGATATATTTTATAACCCTCCATGGTTCATTTTTAGTATAGTAATTTTCTCCATGGCTGTAGGTTTATTAACAGGAATTTCTCCTTCAAGAAGAGCTGCTCGATTAGATGCTCTTCAGGCTTTAAGATATAAATGAAATAACACAATAACTAAAGTTAAACCTTTTAATTATTGTTGAAAGTATTTAATTTATTGAAATTAAATACTTTATTTAATTGACATCAAGGGGTGTTTTTGATAGGATAAGCAAGTATCCCGCTAGTTTTAAGGCGGTTTATATTTAAAGAAAATAAATATGGCAAAAAAATCAGTATTAGCTAGATCAAATAAACCTTCAAAATTTTCTACTAGAGAAACTAATAGATGTTTTAAGTGTGGGAGAAAGAGAGGTTATATGAGACAATTTGATTTATGTAGAATTTGTTTTAGAGAATTAGCAAATGAAGGAAAAATTCCAGGTATTAGAAAATCTTCTTGGTAAAAAAGAATTAGAGATATAAAGACAAAGTCTAAATAAATAATTAAATAAATATGAGTAGAGATATAATTTCAGAATTAATAATAGGTATAAAAAATGCCGGAACTGCAGATAAAGAAACTGTGCATCTTCCTTATTCTAATTTTAAAGCTAATATAGCTGAAATATTGAAAAAAGAAGGTTTTATAGAATCATTTTCTAAGATAGGAAAAAACCCTAAAAGAGTTTTAGAAATTGAATTAGCTTACAAAGCTAAAAATACTCCAAAGATTAAAGATGTAGTAAGAGTTTCAAAATTATCTAAAAGAGTTTATTTAAATAATAAGGATATCAGAAAAGTTAAGAATGGTTTTGGTAAATTAATAATGTCAACTTCAGAAGGAGTGATGACAGGGGAACAAGCTAAGGAATCAGGATTAGGAGGAGAAGCTTTGTTTAAAATTTGGTAATTTAAAATAAAAATACTGGACTGCTTCGTCGCAGGCTCCTCGCAGAGACGAATTTTGCAAAGCAAAATTCGTTTCAAAAAGCAAAGATTTTCGTCTTTGCGAGGAGGTCACGACGAAGCAATCTGCCTGCCGGTAGGCAGGTCTAGAATTAACAAGGAAAATTTACAGAGTAAATTTTTCCTAAAAGCTAACAGCTATAAGCTAATAAGCTAAAACATTATGTCAAGAATAGGAAAACAACAACATGAAATCCCTGCAAAAACTGAAGTTACTTTAGTGGATAATTTTGTAATAGTAAAAGGACCTTTAGGAGAACTAAAAAGAGAATTAAGACCTGAAATAGCTGTAACTGTTGAAGATAACAAAGTTACTGTTAATCCAACAAATAACTCTCCTTTTGCAAAAGCTCTTTGGGGAACATATGCTTCACATATAGTAAATATGATGCAAGGAGTAAATACTCCTTTCAGTAAAAAACTAATTCTTGAAGGAGTTGGTTTCAAATCAGAAGTAAAAGGAGATAACTTAGTTTTAGCTTTGGGATTCTCTCACTTGGTAGAAATTGAAATACCTAATGGATTGACTGTGACTGCAGAAAAAAATAATATTACAATAACAGGAATTGATAAAGAAATGGTGGGGCAATTTGCAGCTAAAACAAGAAAGAAAAAGAAAGCTGAACCCTACAAAGGAAAAGGTTTCAGATATGAAGGAGAAGTAGTAAGAAGAAAACAAGGTAAGAAGAATGTTTAATCGAAGGTAGAACGTAGAAGGTAGAAGGTGGAAAAAATTTGCGAAGCAAATTTTCTCCCACTCTCTACTTTCCACCTACTACTTTCCAAATAATTATGGATAAAAATAAATCAAAAACAGAAGCAAGATTAAGAAGACACAAAAGAGTTCGATCTAAGGTTATTGGGTCTGCTTCAAAACCTAGATTGTGTGTTTTCAAATCTAATAAATATATTTATGCTCAAATCATTGATGATGAGAGAAATAAAACTTTAGCAGCATCTTCAAGTTTAAAGATGAAAGCTAATTCTCTATTAGAAAACGCAGTAAAGGTAGGAAGAGAAATTGCGATTAAGGCTAAAGATTTAAAAATTGAAAAAGTTGTTTTTGATAAAGGAGGATATATTTACGCAGGAAAAATTAAAGCTTTGGCTGATGCAGCTAGAGAAGAAGGATTGAAATTTTAATTAAAATAAATTATTAAAAAAATGACAGAAAAAGAAATTAAAAAAGAAGAAGGTGTTGTTGAAAAACTAGTTGAAGAAACTATGGTTGATTCTAATGTAAATGTAATAGAAGAAAAAGCTATTGATAATAAAAAAGAAACAGCTACTGACACTAAAAAACCTTTCCCTGCAAAAGAACCTTTTAAAAAGAATTTTAATTCAAGAAAAAGAAAGAAATTTGAAAAACCTCGTTCTGAGTTTGATCAAAAAATAATTAAAATAAGAAGAGTTACTCGTGTTATGTCAGGAGGACGAAGATTTTCTTTTTCTGTGGCTATGGTATTAGGAAACAAGAATGGTAAAGTTGGAGTAGGGATTGCAAAAGCTGGTGATACAGCTTTGGCTATTGAAAAAGCAGTTAAAAATGCTAAGAAAAATATGATTGAATTGAAATTAACTAAAAATAATTCAATTCCTTATGATGTCGAAAACAAATACTGTGCTTCAGTAATTAAGATTCTACCTACTAAAGAAGGTAAAGGATTAAGTGCTGGTTCAGCAGTAAAGACTGTTTTGGAATTAGCTGGAATTACAGATGTGACTGCTAAAGTGCTTTCAAGATCAAAAAATCAATTAAATATTGCTAAGTCTACAATAGAAGCTTTAAGAGACTTTGAGATTAAAAAAGCTTAGTTCAATAATAAATCTATAAAAAAATCATGCAATTAAATAATTTAAAAAGAAAAAATCCTAATAAAACTACTGTTAAAATCGGAAGAGGAGGAAAAAGAGGTAAGACTTCTGGTAGAGGACATAAAGGTCAAAATGCTAGAGCTGGTACATCTAAAAGACCAGATGTTAGAGACTTGATCAAAAGATTACCTAAGAAAAGAGGTTACCAATTCAAATCTTTCCAAGAAAGACCAGTTTTAGTGAACCTTGCTGCTCTTGAACTTAATTTCACTAATGGAGAAGACGTAACACCTAAGATTTTAGTAGAAAAATTAGTTGTTAAAAAGAAAGAAAATAAAGTTCCGAGTGTAAAGATTTTAGGAAATGGGGACTTAACTATTAAATTGAATGTTTCAGATTGTAGTTTTTCTCAATCAGCTAAAGAAAAAATTGAAAAGAATGGTGGTAAGATAAAATAAGTTATATGAATTTAACTCACAAATTTAAATTAATCTTCAAAGATAAGAACCTAAGAAAAAGAATTCTCTTTGTCTTGGGTGCTTTGGTTGTATTTAGAGCTTTAGCTTCTATTCCAATTCCTGGAGTGGATGTGGCTCGATTAACAGAATTTTTTGCCAATAACCAATTCCTAGGATTGTTGAATATGTTTTCAGGAGGAGGTTTAGCTAGTCTATCTATTGTAATGCTTGGGGTATCTCCATATATTACAGCTTCAATTATTATGCAATTGATGACAATGATGATTCCTAGATTAAAGGAAATGTATCATGAAGAAGGAGAAGCTGGTAAAAAGAAATTCAGTCAATATTCAAGATTATTGACTATTCCTTTGGCATTTATTCAAGGATATGGATTTTTGAGACTATTACAAAGTCAGGGAGTAGTGAATCCTTTAGGAAATTTTGAATTATTTACAAACATTATTGTTATTATGGCCGGTTCTCTTATATTAATGTGGATTGGTGAATTGATTAGTGAATACGGAATTGGAAATGGAGTTTCTCTTTTGATTTTTGCTGGTATTGTGGCTGGATTACCAACTACTTTAAGTCAATTATATATCGGATTCGAAGTAACTCAATTACCAATGTTATTAGGTTTCGTTGTAGCTGCCGTAGCCATTGTTTATGCGATTGTGGTAGTAACTGAAGCTGAAAGACCAATTCCAATTAATTATGCTAAAAGAGTGAGAGGTAATAAAGTTTATGGGGGAGTTTCTACTTATTTACCATTGAGAGTAAATCAAGCAGGAGTAATTCCAATTATCTTTGCTATGTCTATTCTTTTATTCCCACAAATGATTTTGAATTTCTTAGTGAATTCATCTAATGCAATAGTGGTGAGTGTTTCAGATTTTATTTTAGCTATTTTGGCTAATTCATGGATTTATGCAGTTATGTATTTCTTGTTAGTATTTTTCTTTACTTATTTCTATACAGCTATTACTTTTGATCCTGATTCTATTTCAGAAAATCTACAAAAGAGTGGAGCTTTCATTCCCGGAGTGCGTCCAGGAGAAAAGACTTCAGAATATTTAGGAAAAGTGTTAACTAGAATTACTTTGGTAGGAGCTTCTTTCCTAGGAGTAATCGCAGTGTTACCTTTGATTATGCAAGCTATCACAGGAGTAGCGGCTTTGGCTATCGGAGGAACAGCCCTTTTGATTATCGTTTCAGTAGTACTTGATCTAGTTAAAAAAATTGATGCTCAGGTTTCAATGAGGGAATACTAAGATAGGGATTAGGAAATTAGGTTTTTAGAAAATTAGGAAGGACGGTCGCTTCGCGACCGTCCTTTGTCGCAATTTAAGGGTTTTTTGTTATAATTGAAGAATAATATTTTAATCAAATTTAATAATATGGAAGATAAAAAACAAGCATATATATTTATAGGGAGATCAGGTTGTGGAAAAGGAACACAGGCTGAATTACTTATTAAATATTTAAAAGAACAAGGAAGAAAGGTATTTGATCTACAAACAGGAGATAAATTTCGTGAATTTGTGAAAGGTAATGGTTATACTAATAAATTGGCTAATGAGATTAATGAAAAAGGGGGATTGCAACCAATGTTTCTAGTTCTTTCTTTATGGGCAACAGCAATGATTGAAAATTTAAAAGGAGATGAAGATTTAGTCTTAGATGGAATGCCTCGAAAAAAAGACCAAGCCGATGTGCTTCATTCAGTTTTTGATTTTTACTCTTATGGAAAACCAAAAGTGATTTATATTAATGTCCCTAGAGAATGGGCAGAAGAAAAATTATTGGCTCGAGGAAGAGGAGACGATGAAGTAGAAAAAATAAAGAATAGACAGGATTGGTTTGATACTGATGTTGTACCTGTTTTAGAATTTTATAAAAATCATGAAGGTTATGAATTTTTTGACATTAATGGAGTTCAGAGTATTGAAGAGGTTCATAATGAAATAATGAACAAAATCGGAAATTTTGAATTATAAATTTTAGATTTTAAATTTTAAATTAAGAAAAAATTTGCTTTGCAAATTTTTGACTTTTGACTTTATGGACTTTACAAACTTTTAACTAATTATCATGTTACCAATAATATACACACAAGAAGAAATAGAGATTTTAAGAGAAGGCGGAAAAAGACTTAATTTTATTTTGCATGAAGTAGCCAAGATAGTAAAAGTTGGAAATACTCCTGACGATTTGAATTCTCTTGCTGAAAAATTAATTTATGAACAGGGCGACACTCCTGCTTTTTTGAATTACTCAACAGGAGGACATAGACCTTATCCGTCGTCTTTGTGTGTTTCTGTAAACGACGAAGCTGTTCACGGGATTGGAAAAGGAAACAAAAAACCTTTGGGAGAGGGGGATATTGTTAATATAGATTTAGGTTTAACTCATAAAGGGTTAATAACAGACAAGACGTTAATGCTCTCTGTCGGCAAAATTTCTTCAGAAGATATCAATCTAATAGAAACTACTAAATTAGCCTTAGAAGCTGGAATTAAGGCTATAAAAGCAGGTAAAACCACTGGGGATATAGGAAATGCTATTGAGACTGTGGTGAAGAAAAGAGGTTTTAATGTAATGAAGGAATTAGGAGGTCATGGAGTGGGAAGAGGGGTTCACGAGGCTCCTTTTGTACCTAATTTCGGAAGAAAAGGGGAGGGAGATATTTTAAAAGAGGGAATGGTTTTGGCTTTGGAACCTATTGTTACAAAAGGAGAAGGGAAAATTTATACATCCAGTGACGGGCACACTTACAAAAGTATTGATGGAAAAAATGTAGCTCAATGGGAAGATACCGTGCTTGTGACAAAGGAAGGTTTTGAGATTTTAACTAGATAAAAAAATGGATGAGAAAAATGAATTGATAAGATTAGATTCGTTATTAGTAAAGCTCGGTTATGCTCAATCACGCCAGCGTGCAAAAAATTTAATCGAGTCTGGAGGAGTATTAATTGATGGAAATGTTGTTACTAAAATTTCTGCTAAATATCCTTTAGGTGTAAATTTAGAAATGATATCTAAAGATATTAATTGGGTTTCTCGTGCTGGCTTAAAATTGGAAAAAGCTTTAGAAGTTTGGTCTATTGATGTTGATAATTTGGTATGTCTTGATATTGGTTCTTCTACTGGAGGGTTTACAGAAGTTCTACTACATAATGGAGCTAAAAAGGTTTATGCTCTGGATGTTGGTCATAATCAATTAGCAGAATCATTACTTGATGACATTAGAGTGGTTTCTATAGAAGGTCAAAATATTCGTGAGACATCAAAAGAATTATTTAGTGAACCTATTGATTTTATTACTGTTGATGTTTCTTTTATTTCTCTCGAACATATCTTACCTAAAATAAATGAATTATTAAAAAAAAGTGGTGAGGCTGTGGTATTAATCAAACCTCAATTTGAAGTGGGAAAAGACTTAATTCAAAAGGGTTTTGTCTATGACTCAGATTTACACAACGAAGTAATAAATAAAATTAAAACATTATCGATAAAAGAAAACCTCATTCCTTTAGAGGTTATAGAATCTTCGATAAAAGGATTAGAGGGAAATAAAGAATATCTTATTCACCTTAAAAAGAAGTAATTTTAATAGGAGTCTATTATTTTTTAGGTTTTTCGGTATAATAAATGGAATTAATAATTAAAAAAAATTTATATGAATCCAAAAGAAGAAAAGACATTAATTATAATGAAACCAGATGCTATCCAAAGATCCTTGTTTGGAGAAATCCTGCAAAGATTTGAAAGAAAAGGTTTGAAAATTATTGGAGTTAAAATGACAAAAATTTCAGATGTTTTAATTGAAGAACATTACAGTCATTTAGTGGAAAAACCATTTTTTAATACCTTAAAAAATTATATGCAAGCTTCTCCTGTTGTGCTTATTGCCTTAGGTGGAGTAAATGCAATTTCTGCTACAAGATTAATTGTAGGACCAACTAAAGGACATGAGGCTGATGCTGGATCCATTAGAGGGGATTACTCTATGAGTGGGCAATCAAATTTAGTTCACGCTTCTGATTCTGCTGAAAATGCTGAAATTGAAATAAAAAGATTCTTTGAAGAAAGTGAATTGTTTGATTATGAAAAACCGGATTACAAATTGATAAATGCTGAAGATCACTTCTAAGAATATATTAATAAAAAAAGTAGGGATAGCATCCCTACTTTTTTTATTTTTAATGGTTGAGTTATTCACAATTGATTTGCTTGTTAATTTTAAATTGGTGTATAATGAACATAGGAGGAATCCTTGGTGCAATAACCTAGCTAAAATGCAATAAAAGAGAGCAAGTGTTTCCGAATCACCGTGGTGGTCCGTTCACCGCACTCACCTAGAGTTATTCTAGGGCTATCTGTGCCAAGCATTTCTCTATTAAGAGCAGTCATCTTCGGATGACTGCTCTTAATTTTGTGAATTAAATAATTACACTAAAACCGCGGTCGCGGTTTTAGTGTAATTATTTTTTTTTGTAAAAGTTTTATAAAATAAAACTTTTCATTAACAGATTTTGTAGAACAAAATCTGTTTGTTTTTATATTCTAATGTTTTAATGTTTTCATATTTTCTATGATATAATTTAATCAATGTTTAAATATGAAAAAATTTTAAAAAATATTGTATTATTCCTAATTTTTATTATTCCTTTTATTCCTTTGGTGGTTTGTTCATCGATGTTTTTTCCTTATATTGTAGGAAAGAACATTTTATTCAGAGTATTGGTAGAAATGGCCGTCGGAGGATGGGCTATCTTGGCTTTGTTTAATAAGGAATACAGACCAAAATTTTCTTGGATTTTAGGAGGGGTGATATCACTGGTGGGGATAATGTTTTTTGCTGATATTTTTGGGGTAAACCCGTTAAAGAGTTTTTGGTCTAATTATGAAAGGATGGAAGGTTGGGTAACCTTGTTGCATCTACTGGGATATTTCATTGTTTTGGTGGGGATGTTAAACACTAAAAAATTATGGAACAAGTTTTTTAATATTTCTTTGGGTGTTAGTTTGTGGATTAGCCTTTATGGAATATTTCAATTATTGGGTTGGGCTACTGCGGTACAGGGGATCACTCGTCTGGATACTACTTTTGGAAATGCATCTTATTTGGCTATTTATTCTGTGATTCATATTTTTATTGCTTTGTTTTTATGGTTACGCCGTTATAACTGGAAAGATTCAATGGGAATATTTTACGGAATGACAATAATACTTAATATTATTATTCTTTATCATACAGCTACTCGAGGAGCTATTTTAGGATTTTTTGGGGCGACTTTGTTAATTTCTTTCTTGGTGGCTTTGTTTGAAAAAGAAAATATTAAATTGAAAAAGTTTTGTGGCGGACTTTTGCTGTTAACTGTTTTATTTATTGGAGGATTTATTGCGTTGAAAGACACTGCTTTTGTTAGGGAGTCTCAGGTGCTGAATCGCTTTGCTTCTATTTCTTTGCAGGAACAAACCACTAAATCTAGGTTTATGATTTGGAATATGGCATGGCAAGGAGCTAAAGAGAGGCCTCTTTTAGGTTGGGGACAAGAAAACTTTAATTATGTTTTTAATAAGTATTACACTCCTAAAATGTATGGTCAGGAAGAGTGGTTTGATAGGACTCACAATGTGTTTATGGATTGGTTGATTGTTGGAGGTTTCTTGGGGTTGATTGCTTATTTATCGCTATTTGTTTTCGTTTTGTATTATTTGTGGAATAAGAAACACGGAAATGATTTTTCTATTTTAGAAAAAAGTATTTTTACAGGGTTGTTGGTTGGGTATTTTGTACATAATTTATTTGTATTTGATAATATTACCAGCTACATTTTCTTCTTTGCTATCTTGGCGTTTATTCATAGTTCTGTTGGCTTAGGGGAATCACGAAGAGAATGTATTCTGGACAAAATAGATGAAGAAAAGAAGAATAGTGTCGGTATTCCTGTAATTGCTCTTCTGGTTATTGCCTCTCTTTATTTTTTTAATGTTAATGGGGTTCTAGCTAATAGGTCTTTGTTGCAAGGTTTGAGTCCTCAAGAAGGGGGCTTGTCTAAAAATTTAGAACATTTTGAAAAGGCTTTGTCTTATGATTCTTTTGCTAACCAAGAAATAAGAGAACAATTAATGATGTTTGCAGTCAAAGTAAAAGGCTTTGGAGTTGATCAAACTATAACTAATAACTTTTTTGAATTATCGAGAGATGAAGTTTTAAAAGAAATAGAAAGAGATCCTGAAAATACCCGAAATAGAATGTTAGCTGCCTCATTCTTTAATAATTTTGGTATTTATGATGGGGCTTCTGTTCAATTAGAAAAAGCCTTGGAATTATCACCGAATAAGCAATCAATTTATTTTGAAATCGGTTTGGCTAATCTTAATCAAGGGAAATATAGAGAGGCTTTGTCTTCTTTTAAAATAGCTTATGAGTTAGAAACAGATTATGACAGAGCGAGACAATTATATGCTTTGGGAGCTATTTATGCAGGGGAAGATGCTTTGGTTGATGATTTATTGTCAGGAGAAATTGTTGCTGATAGTAACTTTTTAAATGCTTATAAAAATACAAGGCACTTTGATGAAATGGTTTTAGTAGCTGAAAAAATGCTGGCATTTAAACCAGATGATCCTCAGTCTTATATCACTTTAGCTGCCGCTTATTATGAAGTGGGGAGAAATCTTGATGCTATTAATCAATTAAAAATTGCCATTGAGTTGGATCCTAATTTTAAAGAACAAGGGGAAGGATTTATTAAAGCTATCCAAAATGGATCATTATAAATTTTGAGTAACCAAGTTAATAAAAAAATTATGGAAATAAAAGAAAAAATTAAATTAGCCCCATATACCACCTTTAAGATAGGTGGAGAGGCTAAGTATTTTGGAGTAGTTAAAGATATTGAAGATTTAAAAGAGGGAGTGAATTTTGCTAAACAAAATTCACTCCCTGTTTTTATTTTAGGAGGAGGTTCTAATCTTTTAATTTCAGATAATGGCTTCGACGGTCTGGTCCTAAAAATAGAAAATAAGGACTTAGTAGTCGGAGTACTAAGTGATGATCTTGTGGAGGTTGTGGTGGGGGCAGGGATGCTTTTGGATGATTTGGCTTACAAAATGGCTAAAAAAAATCTGTGGGGTTTGGAAAGTTTGTCTTGGATTCCAGGGACTGTGGGAGCGGGAGTTGTGCAAAATTGTGGAGCTTTTGGAGTGGAAATGAAAGATGTGGTTGATTGGGTGGAGGTGTTTGATATGGAAAATGGAGAGATGAAAAGGCTTCTCAATAAAGAATGTGAATTCGGTTATAGGAATTCTGTTTTTAAAAAAGAACCGAATTGGGTGGTTGTTCGGGTTGCTTTGAGACTAAGAATTTTAGATGATGAAACACTGGATCGCTTCGCTTGCGCTCGCGAAGACGAAAAACAAAGCTTTTCGCCAACGGATTTTTCGAAGAAAAATCCGTCTCAATTTATTGGTAGGTTATCTAGTGAAGACGAACGAGGCGAAGCCTCGTCCGTAACGATTGCTCCACAATCGTCTCTGCGAGGAGTGGAGCGAAGCGGAACGACGAAGCAGTCCAGAAAAGCTAACCTAGGTTACAAAGGTTTAGAGGATTTAAAAAATAAAAAAGATTTAAAGGTAAAAGATGTTCGAAAAAAGATTATAGAAATTCGAGGGAAGAATTATCCCTTGAGTGAAGGTTTAGGATCGGCTGGGTGCTTTTTTAAAAACCCGATTATCTCTAAAAATGAATTTGAAAAATTAAAAGAAAAATTTCCCGAAACACCTTTCTTTGAAGATGGAGAAAATATTAAAATTCCTATTGCCTGGTTTATTGACCAATTTGAATGGAAAGGATTTTTTGAAGGGGAAGTGGGAGTTTATAACAAACATGCCTTGATGTTGGTGAATAAAGGTGAAGGAACTTGTGAAGAAGTCAAAAAATTAGCCCAAAAAATAGAAAAAGATGTTTTTGAAAAAACAGGATTGAGGTTGGAGAGGGAGGTTGTTTTTGTTTGATTTATTTTTTAATTTAGGTATTCTTAAGAAAGATTGTTTTTAATTTTAAAAAAGGGGATTAATATGGATGAAAAAATAATAAAATTATGGGCGAACAATTCTAATGATACAAAAGATTTAATTAGTTTGTTTGAGTCTAGGGGTTTTAAGATAGTTCATATTTTGACAGGAGCTTCTCGTCCGAATACACTTCTGGTTTCTGGTTTAGGAAATATTAAAACATTTTTTGCTTTAATTTAAAGTTTCCAATAAGTAATTTTTGTAAAAAATATTATGGCATCTGCATTTGTTTCGGCAAGTGCAGATTTTTTATTTGAAAGTTGTTTTTATTTATAATCTACCTATTTTATGGTAAAATGCTATTTATGTTAACAAAATTAAAGAAAATATTTGGAGATCAAAATTCTAAAGAAATAAAGAAATTACAACCTATTGTTGATAAAATTAACGATTTTGAAGCGAAAATTTCCGTTCTTTCAGATGAGGATTTAAAGAATAAAACTAATGAATTTAAAGATAGATTAATTAAAGGAGAAAGTCTTGATAAGCTTTTGCCAGAGGCTTTTGCTGTGGTGCGAGAGGTTTCAAAAAGGACTTTAGACCAAAGACATTACGATACTCAATTAATGGGAGGAATCGTTTTAAATAACGGTGGAATTCCTGAAATGAGAACAGGGGAGGGAAAAACTTTGGTGGCGACTTTGCCTGTGTATTTAAATGCACTCGACGGAAAAGGGGTGCATGTAGTGACTGTAAATGATTATCTTTCACAAAGAGATGCTGTTTGGATGGGGCAGATTTATGCTTTTCTTGGTTTGAGTGTGGGAATAATTAGTCATGATTCTTCTTTTATTTACGACCCGACTCATATAAAAACAGAAGAAGGAAAAGAAGACGACAAGGAAAGAGATACTGAGGGGTCTTATAAAATCGTTGATGAATTTATGAAACCATGTTCTCGACAAGAAGCTTACAGAGCTGATATTACTTATGGAACTAATAGTGAATTTGGTTTTGATTATTTAAGAGATAATATTGAACACAACAAAGAAAACCTAAGACAGCGAGGGTATAATTATGTAATCGTGGATGAAATTGACTCTATTTTAATTGATGAGGCTAGAACTCCTTTGATTATTTCTATTCCTGATAGAGAGTCTGGGGAATTGTATGCAAAGTTTGCCAAGATTGCAGAAAGTCTTAAACAAGGGGAAGATTTTGAAATTGATGAAAAGAAAAAAGCGGTTTCCTTGAAAGATTCTGGAATTGAAAAAGCGGAAAAAGTTTTGGGTGTAGATAATATTTATACTGAAAAAGGAATTAAATACGTGCATCATTTAGAAACAGCTGTGCGAGCCAAAGCTTTATTTAAGTTGAACAAAAATTATGTAGTCAAAGACGGAGCTGTAATGATTGTGGATGAATTTACTGGAAGAATGCAACCTGGAAGAAGATGGTCAGAAGGATTACATCAAGCCATTGAGGCTAAAGAAGGTTTAAAAGTGCAAAATGAATCAAGAACTTTTGCTTCTATTACTTATCAAAACTATTTCCGAATGTACAAGAAATTAAGTGGAATGACAGGAACAGCGGAGACATCAAGTGAAGAATTTAGAAAGGTTTATGGTTTGGAAGTTTTGGTTTTACCGACTAATAAACCTATTCAAAGAATTGATGAAAATGATTCAATTTTTCAAACTAAAAGCGGAAAATTTAAAGCTATTGCTAAGAAAGTAAAAGAATTAAATGACAAAGGTCAGCCTGTTTTGATTGGAACAGTTTCTATTGAAAACAATGAATTACTTTCTGCTTATTTAAATAAGGAGGGGATTAAGCATGAAGTTTTGAATGCCAAGAACCATGAAAGAGAAGGAGAAATTGTGGCTGAGGCAGGAGAAAAGGGTAGAGTAACTGTGGCTACTAACATGGCTGGTCGTGGAGTGGATATTAAATTAGGAGGAATTCCTTTTGATGAAAGAAAAAAACAAGAGGTAATTGCCTTAGGTGGTTTATTTGTTCTTGGAACAGAAAGACATGAAGCTAGAAGAACTGATAATCAGTTAAGAGGTAGAGCAGGACGACAAGGGGACCCAGGAAAAACTCAATTTTTCGTATCCATGGAAGATTCCTTGATGAGGGTCTTTGCTTCTGATTCTATCAAGTCTATGATGGGACGCTTAGGAATTCCAGAAGACCAACCTATTGAAAATAGAATGATAACTAAATCACTGGAATCAGCCCAAACTAAAATTGAAGGTTTTCATTTTGATGCTCGTCGTCATGTTTTACAATATGATGATGTTTTGAATCACCAAAGACAAATTGTTTACTCGAGAAGAAGAGATGTTTTGTTAGGTGATGAAAAAATGGTGGATAAAAAATTCCAAGAAATTTTAGAAACAGATCCGCCAGCTGGCGGAAAAGAAATTGTAGATATTATCAAGCAAAAAAGACTTTTGATAGGGGATCGGGATTTCTTGGATATTCTCAGAAGAACTATTTTGCAGACTATCGATATGTTTTGGGTAGATCATTTAGAGTTGATGGATTATCTTCGTTCTAGTGTGAATTTACGCGCTTATGGGCAAAGAGATCCTTTAGTTGAATATAAAAAAGAAGGATTAAGGCTATTCCAAGAAATGCAGGAATCTATTAATGAACATATTTTAAAATTAATTCCAAGATTAGACACAGAGGCTTTTTTGAAGAATAGAGAAGCCATGGAGATGAATAATATTCAAAAAGAAGCTGAAAAAATAAATGCTTCTACTTCAGCCAATTCACTTGGACACCGGGTGTCCAAGTCAGAGAAAGTGGGGAGAAATGAACCTTGCCCATGCGGAGCGACTAAAGAAAATGGTAATCCGATTAAATATAAACATTGTTGTGGTAAATAGTAATTGCTAATTATTATACTAAGCGACGTCCGCCTCAGGAGGATGGGTCAGGGAAGAAGTATAAAAAATGTTGTGGGAAGAATTAAATATGAAAATACCTAAAGTAAAATTTACAGAAATACCAATAGAAACAGAAATTAGGATGTTTTATTATTTCCTGTTTGAAAATGATTGGGATTGGTCGAAAAGCCTTTTCCAAGTTCACCCTAATCTTAAAGAAGTTAAAGAGTTAAAGAGTAAAAAAGACAGAATTGCTTTTATTACAAAATATATAAAAGGTTTCAGAAAAGTTAGAGGTGAAGTAATAGATAAAAATAAAGAGATATATAAGAAAAATTGGGAAAAAATTGAAAAAGATTTTCTTTTAACTTTATCTGAAGTAATAGAAGAAGAATGGCCTAAAAATAGAAAAGAAATTGTAGCTAATATGTCCATTAATACAATCTGCCCAAGAGATATAAAAGATTGGTGTTTTTCTATCTTCTATAATTATGATAAAAAACTTATAGCGACTAAATTAATAGCTCATGAAATAACTCATTTTTTATATTTTGAAAGGTGGAAAAAGCTGTATCCTAAAATGGATCAAAAAAGATTTAATAAACCATATATTGAATGGCATTTGAGTGAGATTCTTGCTCCTGTAATTCTAAACGATAAAAGATTAAAGAAAATAATTGGAGAAAAATCATACGGGTACAAAGAACATGAAAAAGTAAAAATTGGAAATAAAACAACCCCTAAATTTTTCGAAGATTTATATAGGAAATATCAAAAAGAAAACAGATCCTTTGAAGAATTTTTAAAAGAATCTTATCGAGTTATAAAAGAAAACAAAGAATTGTTTAATTTTTGAATATTTAAAAATAAAACATGAAAAAGCTTAAAGATTTAGAAGATGGAAAAATATTATACAAAAGTCATCGGGCTGAACCCTATTTTGGTTTTATTAAAGATGGTTTAAAAACTATTGAGGGAAGAATTAAAAAAGGTTTATATACAGAACTGAAAGTAGGGGATGAGATTCAGGTTTTTAATAATGAAGAAACAGAAAGTCTGATGGCTTTGGTTAAAGATATAAGGAATTATAATTCTTTTGAGGATTTGTTGAATAGTGAAGACATTAAAAAAGTTTTGCCGAATACGGACTCGGTAGAAGAAGGAGTTGAAATATATCGAGAATTTTATACAGAAGATCAAGAGAATGAATTTGGAGTGATTGCTATAGAGATTGAGCTTGTTTAATTCAAATTAAAACCATTATATGATTATATATAATCATATAATATAAAATAATTAAGGAGATAAAAACTATTAATAGGGTATTAATACACTATCGATTTTTTTGTGGATTATTTTTTATTTCCCAAAATGGTTTTGAAAAACTGGGGCGATTTGTTTTTTGCGAGAGACAAGGTTGTCGACGAATAATACTCCATCTTGGTTTTCTGCTTTGAATAATTCGGTAAATAATTGAGAGTCTTTTTCATCAGCACAAAGAGTAAAGGAATCTTCATTTAAAATATCTATGATTGAGAAGTATACTCCTTGTAGATTATCTGCTTCTTTGATTTCTTTTAATTTTGCAATAATTTCTTCTTTTCTATTTAATCCGAAATCTTTGTTGGTTGTTTCCATTACTCCAATTCCAAATTTTTGACCCTCAGCAAAGTCAAAAACTTTGTAATCTAGTTTGATTAATTCTTCAGTATCAATGTCGCCTAAGTCTGATTTAGCATTAAACATTTCTAGAGAAAATTTTTCTAGGTCTTCGATTTTGGCAATCTCGTTTAATTTTTCTGCTAATTCTTTGTCTTGGTCTGTGGTAGTAGGGGAACGGAAATAAAGGGTGTCTGAAATTATTCCTGCTAAAAGTAGGGAAGCGTTAATCGGAGAAAGGATTTTGTCTGAACGGAAATATTTTTTAGCAATAATAGAACAGGATGAACCTAGAGGCTCAATATGAATAGAAATAGGTTTGTCTGTTTCAAGTTTTACTTTGTGGTGATCAATTATTTCTACAATGTCTAAATCATTAATATTATGAATACTTTGGGTTTCCTCGTTGTGATCCAAAAGAATTATTTCTGAATTGGTGGGTATTTCGTGCACATGTTCTGGAGCAGTAACTCCAAATTTTTCAAAAACAAATTTTGTTTCATTATTAAGATGACCTAAAGCATAGGCTTTGGCTTCTACTCCTTTTTGCTCTAGATAGTCTTGGTAGACTAGGGCGGAGCAGATTGTGTCGGTGTCGGGGTTTTGGTGACCTATTATATACTTCATATGTTTTACAGCTTTTGAAATTAGCGTATTTCTTCGTCAGCCCTGCCTACGGCAGGCAGGTTCAGGAAAATGTTTTTCACCGTATGCTCGATACGGCTCAAATCATTTTCCTTTGCTTCCTCGAACTACATCTAATTTCAAAAGCTTTAATTATTAGTTGCTAATTGTTTTTTAAAAATTTCAAATGATTAATTTACATTTCCAACTAATACAATATCAGTTGGAACTAGACCTATTTTTTTATAAAACTCAATTGCTTTTTGATTTTTAAAAGAAACATTTACTTTGATTCTTTTTAAATCTTTTTCTTTTGTCCATTTTTTAAATTCTTTAATTAATTTTTCTCCAATTCCATTTCCTCTCGCATTTTCGTTTATAAACATATGTTCTAGTTCTCCATATTTTGAATCAACTCTTCCTGTTTCTTCTTCTAATATTAATCCTATTAAATATCCTACTATTTCGTTATTTACTTTGCAAACAAAGCCAACACTGTCTTCAGAAAAAATTCTTTCTGTAAGTTCCTCTTTTCCTTCTTCACTATAGCTCCATTCTGGATTGATATTATTATCAAAACCGTTTTCGATTTCATATTCAAATAAATTTTTAGTTAATTTTTGAATATATGGTAAATCGTTTAGAGTTGCTTTTTCAATATTAAATTCCATATTTTTATTTATTAATTATCTTTTAAATATAACAAATTTCAACAAAAAAATAAACGGCTCACCTGTTAGGTGAGCCGTTTATTTTTAAATATTTATTTTGCTGCAACTACTTTTTCTTTTGTTGTTTTTGTTGCTTGTGCTTGGTTTACGATTCTCTCAAATGATTCTGGATTTTCTTGAGCAATTTCTGATAAAACCTTTCTGTTTAATCCGATGTTGTTCTTTACTTGTAGATCAATGAATTTGCTGTATGACAATCCTAGATTTTTCAAAGCAGCTCCTAAACGTGTTTGCCAAATTCTTCTGAAGTCTCCTTTCTTTTTTCTTCTGTGACCAAAAGCATACATAGCAGCCTTAATATTACCAACTTTAGCAGCTCTTTCTTTTGTTGAAAGACCATATCGGCGGCCTTTGGCGTCTTTCAATACACTTTTTCTTCTCTTTAAAGAAGTTGTTCCTCTTTTTACTCTAGTCATTTTATTAGGTTATTAGCTTATAGCTGTTAGCTTTTAGGAAAAATTTGCTTCGCAAATTTTTTTCAATTTATAATTTTCGATTTTTAATTTCTAATTCAAAAATTCTTAAGAATTTTTGCCTGTTCTTGGTAAGAATTGTCTCTTAACTTTTTGTGATAATGTAATAACAGTAGATCTCTTCTTTTTCATTGAAGTACTTCCACTTTCTTTTGCATTGAAATGACCTTGTCCAGGTCTTCGAGTTACGATTTTACCGTTTTTAGTTACTTTTATTCTTTTTGAAAATGATTTATTTGTTTTCATAATATTTTATTCTCCTTCGTCGAATAAAATCGCGGACTTACGCGGATTTAACGCGGAAGATCGCAGAAGTTTCAACGATTTTTAAATTTAAGATTGTTTTTCTTTAGATCTTTCTAAAACTACTGAAAGTCCTTTTGGACTTTTTTTAGGTCCGTCAGCTATTTTATATGAAGTTGTGATTAAACGCAAAATTCTTTCCATTCTTTCTTTAAGAAAGTCTATCTTCATATACTTAGTTCTTCCTATCAAGAATAAATCCAATTTAACTCTGTTTCCTTCTGCAAGCCATTTAGAAATTTTACCGGCTTTTAAGCTTAAATCGTGTTCACCAGTTCCAATCTTAATTTGAACTACTTTTGTTTCAGTTTTAACCAATTTTACCTTAGCTGCGTTAGCTTTTTTCTTTTGGTCATACTGAAATTTACCATAATCCATTATTTTTGCAATAGGAGGTTTTGAGGTGGCTGAGATTTCAATTAAATCTAAACCTTCTGATTCTGCTTTTGCAATGGCTTCACGAGTAGACATAACACCAAGACTTTCACCTGTGGCATTAAGAACTCTTACTTCTTCAGCTCTTATTTGATTGTTAATTCTAGTTGATATATTCAAATTGTTTTTTATTAACTTCACGTCTGTTAATTGCTTTATTTATAGCACTAAATTGACTTAAAAACAAGAGGATAATAAAGTATTTGACATTTAATTAATATACTATATACTATAGTAATATAACTTATAATAATATTATGTCATCAATTGATCTGTTTTTGTTGGGTTTTTTAAATAAAAAATCAATCAGTGCCTATAATCTGGCAAAATTTGTGGAAGAAAATCATCTTAATCAGATGATTAAAATTAGTACTCCTGCAATTTATAAAAATTTAATAAATTTAAAGGAAAAAGGTTATCTGGTTTCTAAAAGCATAAAATCAGGAAATATGTCTGAAAAGATGGTTTATGATATTACTGAAAAAGGGAAAAAATATTTTCGTTTATTAATGGAAGAACAGTCTCAAAAAGATTTCTCTATATATTTTGACTTTAATTCTTTCATTATCAATCTCGATCAAATGAATAAGAAGGAAGCTGAAGAATTATTAAATAATTTTAAGAAGGTTTTGGTACAAAAAAAGATTCTTTATAGTGATTATAAAAATAAGTTTAAAGATGTGCCTTTTGCTGGGAAAAGTATTATTAAACAATTAAATGATGTTAATAATCTTATTATTGAGTGGTTAGATGAACAAA
This sequence comes from Patescibacteria group bacterium, assembly GCA_018817595.1. GTDB lineage: Bacteria > Patescibacteriota > Minisyncoccia > Phycocordibacterales > UBA12079 > JAHITU01. The sequence continues at coordinate 3,961 of JAHITU010000024.1, read as the reverse complement.
AAAGAGAACATAATAATAAATAATATGGATAAAAATCATTTTTTACAAAAATCAGAACCTATTAGTGCAGCTCTCCATTTGATTGGACTGGTATTTTCTGTAGTTGGTTTTGTTTTTTTAATGATTTTTACTAAAGAGCAGGGAACCCTGTTACATTTAATTGGTTTTGTGTTTTTTGGATTGGCCTTAATCTTCCTTTATTTTTTTAGTACAATTTACCATTTTTTCCCTAAAAAAAGTAAGTTTAAAAAGATTCTACAGCAAATGGATCATGTGATGATCTATATTTTTATGGCCAGTACCTATACCCCGATTTGCCTTACCATGGATAATAGAATTTGTGGCTGGGCACTACTGGGACTTGTTTGGATGTTTGCTTTAACGGGAATGGTTATAAAAATTAAAAAAATTGAAATTAAAGAGTGGGCTTCTGTTGCAATGTATACTGTTTTTGGTATGCTTATTATTCTTGCTATTAATCCAATTATGCAATGGTTACCGAAAGATGGGGTTGGTTGGCTCTATGGAGGAGGATCTTTTTATTTGATAGGAGTAATCTTTTTTATTTTAGAAGAATATGGTCCTAAGAGAATTTATTATGGTTTTCATGAAATTTGGCATTTGTTTGTGATGGCTGGGAGTTTTAGTCATGGTTGGTTGATGATGAGATATGTTTTACAAGCATAATTGTTTTTTATAATAATGGGATGAATAATTTAAAAATTAAAAAATTTGTGGTTGGCCCAATAGAAACTAATGTTTATTTGGTATATAACGAAGAAACTAAAAAAGCTTTTTTAGTTGATTGCTCAATTTCTGTGGGTGAATATGTTTCTTTCATTAAAGAAAATAATTTAGATTTGGAATTTGTGATAATTACCCATGGGCATTTTGATCATATAGACGGTTTGAATGATTTATTAAAAGAACTTGATGTTCCTTTTTATATCACAGAAAAGGATAAACATATGCTTAAAAATCCTATGAATAACGGATCCTTAATTATGGGAGGTTCTGTGGTAGTGAAAAAGGATCCTGTATTTGTACTTGGTGGAGAGAAAATTAAATTTGAAGATAAGGAATTAGAAATTATAGAAACCCCTGGACATTCTCAAGGTGGAATTTCTGTCAAACTCGGTGATTGGTTATTTAGTGGTGATTCTCTTTTTTATCATACAATCGGGAGGACTGATTTTCCTTATTCTGATACTGAACAATTATTAAAAAATATTAAGGAAAAATTACTTATATTGGATGATGAAGTTCAAGTTTTCCCAGGGCACGGAAGAGAAACAACTATTGGGGAAGAGAAAACGAACAATCCTTTTGTCTAAAATAAAAAAACTATGATATTATTATATAAAATTAATAATTAACTTTTAAAAAATTATGAATTATTTAAGTTTTATATTTTCACATCCAAGTACACTCATTCCTATTATTATATTTTTAGGTGTTTTTCTATTAAGACAGGTTAATCAATACGAAAAAGGAGTGATGTTTACTTTAGGTAAATTCACAGGAATTAAAGAAGCTGGTTGGAGATTGGTAATCCCAGTTTTTCAATCAATGCGAAAAATTGATATTCGAACTAAGGCAGTAGATGTGCCTGACCAAGAAGTAATTACTCGTGATAATATTCCAGTAAAAATTAATGCTGTGGTTTATTATAAAATAGTAGATGCTTCTAAAACGGTTTTAGCAGTAGAAGATTATTATTATGCGACTTCACAAGTAGCCCAAACTACCATGAGAAACTTTGTGGGAGAAAGAACTCTTGATGAGCTTTTGCAAAAAAGAGCGGAAATTGCTAAACAGATTAAAGATAGAGTAGATACTTTGACAGATCCTTGGGGAATTGATGTTGAATCTGTTGAGTTGAAAGATGTTATTATTCCTGAAGACTTGAAACGAACAATTTCAAAAGAAGCTGAAGCGGAAAGAGAAAAGAGGGCTGTGATCATTAATGCTGAAGGAGATAAGATTGCGGCTGATAATTTGGCTGCAGCAGCTCGAAAATTAAATGAAGTTCCGGGAGCTCTACATTTGCGAACTTTACAAACTATTAACGATTTGAGTTCTGATCAATCAAATACAACAGTGTGGATGATACCTATGGAAGTGTTGAAGGCTTTGGAAGGTTTTGGGAAAAAATAATTTCTTAAGAAATTATTTATAAATTATAAATTTTAGATTTTAAATTAAAGACGGATTTTGCTCCGCAAAATCCGTCTTTGCGAGGAGGGTAGATTTTTTGAATTTTGCAAAATTCAAAAAATCCATCCGACGAAGCAATCCATAAAATTAAATTAATAGATAATATAATATAGCTATGGTTTTCGATATAGAATTAACTTTAAATAGGTTTGGTTTAGGTAAAATTGCTGAAAATAAATTTCAATTATTTTGGTTGAGGTTTTCTAAATGGAATATCCCTAATAAGTATTCAATTTCTTTTGAAATAAATTGGGTAATAAAAGACAAGTAAATTAATTCAAATGCAAGATAAAAAAACAGTCATAATCAGAAGGATTCTTTTAGGATTTTTTTTGATTATGACTGTTTTTATTTGGTATGGGGTTTTGGCAGAAGAACGGGGAGGATTAATGACCGTGGCGTTTTTGGATGTGGGGCAGGGTGATGCTATCTTTATCGAGACTCCTAGTGGTAAACAAATTTTAATTGATGGGGGTCCCAATAAGAAAGTTTTGCAAGAATTAAACAAACAAATGCTTTTTTACGATAGAACGATTGATATGTTGATTGAATCTCATCCTGATTTAGATCATATTGGAGGTTTTCCTGCAGTGTTTAATGCTTATGAAATTGATTATTTTTTTAGTTCTGGAGTTGGTTGCGATTCGGCTATTTGTGAAGTTTTGGATCAAGATATTTTAGAAGAAGGAATTTCCGCCAGTGGGCGGAGAAAGGTTTTGACTCGTGGAGAAATAATTGATTTGGGTGACGGAGTTTATCTAGAAATTTTATTTCCTGATAGAGATGCTTCTGGTTTTGAAAATAATATGGGTTCTTTGGTTATGAAATTGGTTTATGGTGAGACTTCTTTTTTGTTGATGGGAGATTCTCCAAAAGAAATTGAAGAATATTTAGTTTCTTTGGATGAAGGGCAGTTAGATGTAGATGTTTTAAAAATAGGGCATCACGGCTCTAAAACTTCTACCCATGATTATTTCCTTGGGATGACGAGTCCGGATATGGCTGTGATTTCTGTGGGGAAAGATAATAAATACAAACACCCACACAAGCAAGTTTTAGATGTTTTAGAAAATTTTGAAATAGAGATTTTTCGAACCGACCAGCAGGGGACTATTGTCATTCAGAGTGATGGAAAGGAATTGGTTTATTAAAAATTTAAATTTATATTAAATCAATTTCGTTTTTTTACTTCTTATTAAATCAATTTTGCTTTTTAAATTTATTAAAAAATAGCCTGACGAATAAACTTCATTCGTCAGGCTATTGTTGATCAAAATGTTCCCTCTCCTGTTGTTAACTCCTTTGTGTACATCTTGCTACACCAGTGTATTCATTATTGAGGTCGACAGCAAATTCTTTATTTCCCATTGTTTGCCAAAAAGCAACACAGCCATCAAAGAAATTATTCCAAAGACTATCCGTGTTATAAGGATCTTTGACTTTGTGACTTTTTTTCTTTAACCATTTCTTTTTTCGGTTGTCTTTTGCTATGTTTCCTGTAAGTTCCATGAGAACCTCCTTATTTAATTTACATCAATTATCTGTCTAATAGAATACAAGATTGTTTGTTTATTGTCAAGAGATGGACTTAAATTAAAAAAGAAGACTTAATATCAAAAATGGGTGCCTGAAAACTGGCAATCTCGTTGTTGTTGAGCCATAATATAGTCAGTTAATATAAATGAATATATAAAATGATTAAAAAAATGCTTTTTTTGTGAAAAGCAGTCAGTAATAAAGAAAG
>JAHITU010000033.1 GCA_018817595.1 Patescibacteria group bacterium | reverse complement strand
TCTTCGGGTTGTAGGGGGAGCCATACGAGCTGTTCCAGCCTGCATATATCGTGGCTCCGGTGAGGTTCACCTTGCCTGCTACGCCAAAGATTTTAAGGGAACCGAAGTTGCTCGTATCGCTGTTGCCGCCGCGAGTGTCGATGGTGCCTGAAATGCGGATGCCCCACGGGCCAAGGCAAACCAGCAGTACGCCACCACCAGCGCCAACGCCGCCGTCGCCGCCATCACCTGAGTAGTTACCGTCGCCGCAGGTGGTGCCTGCAGCACCAACTCGGGAACCGCTGTTGGTAGCAGAGCCACCGGCTGCGCCGCTGCCGTCGCCGCTACCGCCCGCCCCAGGAGGACTCGCACCGTTGCCGCTGGAAGCGCCTCCGTTGGTCTGGATGTTGCCGGTGACAACAAGGCTGAACAGGGCGAAGACTGCGAAAGCACCGCCGCCTTCTGCCCCAGCGCCAGCGCCAGCACCGCCGTCGCCCCATTGGCCGGAGCCGCACCACATACCAGCGCCGCCGCCGCCCCCACCGCCCCCACCGCCCCCACCGGGAACTACGTCCTCATCAGTGGTGGTGTCGCCATTGACTTGGGCAGCTTTGTAGCCACCTTTGTTACCGTTCACGCCATCCCCGGCGTTGTTGGAACAGCGGTTTCCACCGTTACCAGCGGTGCCGCCAGTGCCTCCAAGAGGCCCAGCGCCGTTGCCGCCAGTGCCTCCAGGTCGTCCGTAGTCCGCCCCGCCGATTACGTTGAGGCCGTTCGTTCCGGCAGTACCTCCTTTTTCGCCGGGGCCACCAGCACCACCTAGGTACTGGTCAGTGGAAGAGCCGGTGTGCGCGGAAGCGCCACCGCCGCCACCGCCGCCACCGCCGTAGCCGCGTTCCCTCGCATCGATGAAGCCAGCGATAAGGGCGTCCAGACAGAAGACGCGGCTTTTCCCGCCGCTGATACCGTTGTAGGGGACAACGTAGGCGGTGACGCCGCTGGGGACGTAGAAGAACCCCACGTTAGTGATGTCGCCAGACAGCACATCACCGTTGGCCAGGACCACATTGGCCCCGGCTTGGTCACCAGAGTAAGTCGCCATTTAGGTCTCCTAGAGGGCTTTGTTCTTCACGACAGGCAGGTCGTCGAGTTCCAATGAAGCGGAGCGGTAGGCGTCGAAGGAAGGCTCAGGAGCGATCTCTGTTGCCAGGATGGCCTCGATTCCCTGACGGGCGGCAGCTAGGATGGCTTCAGCGTCCTGCGTGGGTCCGTACACCTTCGTGTACTCCATCCACTTACCGGCATGAGGTCCGGTGATCGGCTTGTACTGCACCGTCACTTCGTGTCCGGTGTCACCCTTGCCTTTGTACTTGACCTTGATTTTGATTCCTTTAGCCAACGTAATTTCTCCTAGCTGGGCTGAATCCAGATGAAGCCGAAGATGTCAGTGGGGGTGCCAGACAGGGTGCCCGTTCCGATCTGAACGTAATCGAGTTCCCCGCAGGCTTGACTGCCAGCACTGGATGCGCCGGTTGTGTTAGCAGTGACCGATCCGATGGTGGTGGCCCCGTTGTGTTTGAAGGTCACAGCGCAGCTGGTGCCGGAGCGAAGCCTCGCGGCTACCTTCACAACCGTCCCGGCAATGCCGCAGGGAACAATGAAGGCGTCAGCGTCTTCCTGGACAGCGCCCAGCAGGACGAAGGAACGCACCTGAATAGGCGAGGGAGGATCAACCCACTCCCCGCCATCCTCGCCAGAGTTCACTGCCAGGTGTTTACCGGCGTCACCCGCGCTGATGGCGGGGAGCGCCTGTCCAAGCTCGTAGCCGGTCTCGTCGTCTTTGACGAGGAGGGCTTTGTTAGCGTCGCCAGCTTGGATGACGGGTAGCTGGGCGCTTGCGAGGGCTGACTCAGCTGCAGCCTGAGCTGCTTGAGCGCCATCCTCGGCGGTTTCGGCTCCGCTTCGGGCTGCCACCGCCGCAGCCTGGGCTGCCTGAGCGCCATCCTCGGCGTCCTCCGCCCCCGTCTCGGCCAACTCTGCAGCCGCCTGGGCTGCCTGGGCCAGCACACGAGCCGCGACCGAGTCAGCGGTTTGGTCGGTTACGGTGTCGTCCGCCTCTTGAGCGATGTGGATGAGCTGCATGGCGTTCTTGTCAAGGTCTGCTTCGGTGAGGGTGGAACCCCCTACGAAGTCCACCAGGGCGGTGCGTACCGTTTCCCTGACAATGCGAAGGGTGTGGCTGGTGCCTGCGGGGGAGGCAAGTTCAATGGTGGTCGCGTTGATCCAAGCGAAGCTCACCTCGTCCGCAGCCTCAGGGCGACTCTTCACCAGAGGGTCGTAGACATACGCGTGGACGTACGCCTGCTTGATGTAGTCGAAGTTAAAGGTGTACTGCACGGTGACATCGTCACCGGCATACTCCCGGTAGGAGAGAGCCATAAGTTATCTCCTGGGCAGCCCCCCGCGAGGGAGGCCACCCATTAGTTTTTATTTGGATGGGGCCGAGGTTTGTCGCTGGAGTAGCTGGAGCTGCTCCACCCGCGCTTGCTGCACTTTTTGGTACAGCCCTTGGTCCTCGCGCAGGAGGAAGGCGCGGGCAGCCCGCTGGTAAGCCCCGATCACTTTTCGGGTGACGCGCAGCTTGCCGCCTTCCATGTCGCTGGTGGAGTCGGGGAGTGCTTTGTACTCAGGGCTTTTGTAGAGTTCGCCCAGGTAGTCGTGCAGCGTTTTGCCCTGCATCTGGACTTTACCCATCAGCTCGGAGTACCTGGAGTGCTGCTCCGTGGTGATGTCTACTCCGTTGACCTTCCGGGGAGGGCCGCTGAAGCCGTGGTCCAGGTTGACCAACTCGGAGCGCACAGGGTCGTTGACCGCCTCGGACGGAGCGAACGGATTCCAGCCGGAACCGCCAGGGTAATACAGCGGTTCACCACTTACCCAGGAGCGCCGGGCGGGGAGGTCACTACTCAGGCCGGGGGTCTTGTTCATCATCGCGTCTACGACGCCCCTGGCCTCGCGGATCACCGGGTCTACCATCTGTCGCGCCTGTCCTAGGGCAGAGCTGAATGGGAGCCGTGCTGCCGCCTGCTGGGCGATCCAGGACTCGGCGTACCTGGCCGGATCGTGCATCACGTTGGTCACGTCCATCATGCCCTTGAGGTAAGTCTTGGAGGTGATGTTGGCTGCCACGGAAGAGACCATGGCAGTGGCGAACTGAGTGACAGCCTCATCGTCGTCGTAGTGGTTGCCGATCACGTCGAAGAAGTCGGCCATCAGGCCCAGGACCGTTCCGAACGGCTCAACCCGCTGGTAGGGGATGTACTTGTCCCCGATCTTGAAGGAGTAGGGACGCCACCCGGTCTCCATCATCTGTGCCTTTTTGGCGGTGTCACGGGGGCCACCACCGGTCAGGAGACCAGACATGCTTGCGGTAGCTGCCGACATCCACACCAGCTTACCCACAGCCATCTTGCCTCGGGCCATCGCGGCTCGGGACGCATCGCCGTGGGTGGCAAAGTCCAGGTCGGCCTTCATGCGCTGCATGTGCTTGCCAATGAAGGGAGTGTGATCCCAAACATCCAGGATGATGTTGGTGGGAGTACGGATGAATGGGACGATCTGCCGCATCCAAGGGGAGCGACCGGCCATCTCCTGCAGACTCTTGCCGAAGCCCCGGTCCAGGGTATCGGTGTAAGTCATCCTTCGGGAATACTGCAGGCTGTCCTTGGCCAGAGCGCCGCCGGTAGAGTCGAAGGCGCGGTCCATCTGGTCAGAGATGAACTCCGCCAGCTTCTTGGGATCGGTGATGCCCTTGTCCAGGCCTGCGGAATAGAGTTTGGAGTGGAGGTGAGCGCGGTAGTTGACCTGCTTGGCCATCTCATCCATGCCCATCATGAAGCGGGTGGGCAACCTGACCATGGTGCCGATGCCGTCGATCAGGTGATCCAGGCCGCTTTTGGGGGTGTTGTCAATGAAGTCTCGCAACCCCGCCCCTTGTAGGCCGGACTTGAGGCCTTGACCTAGGCGACGGTTGGCGGAACTGATGGCGTGAACGTAGCCGGTGTCCATGGTGGTGGCGATGGGGTCCAGGATGGGAGAATCTATCCGCATGGATTTTCCGGCCAGCTTGGTCGCCGTCCAGAGGTACTCTTTGAGGCCGACAAATATCTGTGCCGCCTCACGCCTGGCCGTAGCGCCACGCGCACCACCCTCCATCGCCCCGCCAATGTACATCTCGGCAGGGGTCAGCAAGGCTTTGAAGGCGTTGGACATGGTGTTGACGAAGTGAGTCTTGGGGCCGGAAAGGATTGCGTTGATGAACCACTCGTTGGCCACGTCCATCCTGCGGCCCCATTTGGTGCCGGACAGCAGGTTGAGCATCGCCTTCGGGTTGTCGGCTGCCTTCATCTGCTGGGCCAGCTTCTTCACCTGCTTGCGCCCGCCGGTCTTGGTGATGATCTCGCTGATGTTTTCCAGGCTCAGGTTGGGAACCTTGCGAGTGGCACCACGCAGGTGGTAGAACCCGCTACCCCAGGCCTTGGAAGCGTCCTTGAGCATATTCGCGGATTCGGCCCAGAGCTTGGCGTGGTGGATGAACATGGCCTCGTCCACCTCGGTGGCCGCGCCGGTAAAGACTTTGTCGCGCAGCTGCAGGGTACGTCGGCTTAGTTCCTCGGTGACGCTGGACATGATGTTGTAGCGGGCAGCCATCGTGTGCAGGCTCTTGGTGTCCTGCTCCACCCCGGCGAATACACGGGCCACGTCGCCGCCGAGTTGATCCATTTCCCTGGTAACCCGCGCTTTGAACTTGGAGGTGTCATAGGGCTTGGCGGAGCGTAGCCCCTCGGTGGCACTCATCAGTTCGTCGGTGTAGGCAGCCAGGTCTTTAGCCCCGCCCCATTGGACAAAGCTCTTGTTGGTGAAGTCGTCGGCGTTGATGTCGTCGATGGACTTCTTCTTGGAGATGATGTCCACCGCCTCTTCAACAGGCATGTCCTTGGAAGCACGGATCAGTTGTTCGTTGGCATCGGCGTTGATGTGCCGGAAGGCGTCACCGTCCAGCTGGTGAAGTGGCACCTCGCTGTACTTGACCCGGTTGGTCTCGGCGTCCAGGTACTCGATCTTGGCGGTGCGGTTGACCTTGTCAAGCTCGGTGACGGTGCCCATGGCCCCGCTGTCGGTGGCCTTAACGCGGGAGCCTATGGAGATTCGCTCGGCTGCCTGCTGGGTGGCATCATCCAGTTGAGCCGCCTGAGCGCTGTTGGCCTCGCCCAGCTGCTTGGTTAGAGTATCTACTTCATCAGCAGACTCCACCAGAGCCTTTTTCGCGGCAGTTGGATCAGTTGCTTTAAGGTGATAGAACTTGCGAAGGCCTCGGAACCCGGCCATAGCCGCGTCGGTGACGCCGCCCACCACCATACCTTCGAGTGCCTGCTTTAACCTACCTTCCATATCGGAGTCATTCGGGTCGGATTGAAGGTAGCTGGTGACAGCGTTTCCGAAGGGGGTGTGCTGCTCGATGAGGTCTGACAGGCGTTGCTCATGGGGGTCAAAGACGGTGAAGTCAGCAATGGCCCCCTGGACGGCAGGCTCGATGTACTTGGCAGCCTTACCGGCCTTGGCGATCATGCCGCCCAGCTTGGCTACCTTCAGAAACTTGCCTGCGCCGACGAACCCGACTAGGAACTGCGAGAGTCCTCGGGTGATGTCACCGGCCACGGTCTGGGTCTGCACTTCGGGAAGGGTGAGCCAGGACGGTACGTCGTTGTCGATAACGTCGGTGCCTAGGATGTCGTCAACCCCGTTCACGATGGTGTGACCGAAGTCTACGGTCTCCTGAATGGCATCACGCGCACCGCCTACGACGCCTTTGGCGGCGTCCCAGGTGTAGTCCCCTACCCCAAAATCCTGCGGGGCTTGACCCGCAGACTCTGGAGAGGGGGCACCTTGATACAGCTGGCTGACAGCGTTGGTGAGGTCCAGTTCAGCCATGTGTTACTCCTTTACAAGTCCTGCCGTGGTCGCTTTGTGGAACCCGGCAGCAGCGTCGCCCTTCGGCTGGTGCCTCGCGGGAACAGGTCCACCACGCCCCAGCTCTGCTTTCCACAGCGGGATGTAGTTCTCGATTACGGCGCGGAGATACTTTTGATGGTTGGGATCGCGGTCGTTGAAGGGGAAGTCGTACTTGTCTCGCAGGATCGTCTTAAGGTTCGCGACAAGACGCGCACCGTTGGCCGGGTACAGGAGGCCTAATGCCTCCTGGACGTAGAGGGCATTCTCGTCGGGAGGTCCGTCGGGAGCGCCCTTACCGCTTTCGTTCAGGTCGCTGAGGGAAATGTCGAGTTTGGTAGGGGGCTGCCCGGCCTGCGGGGCTTGGGTTTTGGCACCCTTAGCCTGCTGTCCGGCGTTGGTCGCTTCGGCTCCAGGGGCGCTGAGACCAAAGGAGTTCTCAACCTTAGGCAGGGACTTCCGCATCTCTTTGAAGAGATCGACGGCTTTGCGCTCCGCTTCCAGGTCGGTCGGGTACTCCCCATTGTGTTCTTGCCGGTACTCCTTCAGCCAGAGCCGCATATCGTCGCCCCAGTCCATGGTGAAGTCCTCCAGGAGAGCGCGACCCTGAGTAGTCAGGGTTTGCGAACCAGTGAGCGGATTCATAGGACCGGCGACGAAGGTCTTCTTGATGCGCTCCACCATGAGGTTCTGGTACTTGTTGAAGCTCGGATAGGTGGAGATTTTATGCTGGAAGTTCTCTTCCTGACGGGACTGCTTTTGGTAGTAGCGGAAGGTAGAGCTGGTGAGCTTCCCTTCGCGGGAGTAGCTGTCAGCCAGCTTACGCGCCTCGGCGTACTTCCCGGCATTCATCATGTTCTCAAGCTGCCGCTGGGCCTCAGGGTCGTCCGTGGAAGTGTCGGCGGCAGCCAGGATGCCCGCCTTGTTGGTACGGACCTCCTTGTCGAATTGCGCCAGGATACCCTTTTGCTGGGCTTTGTCGCGCAGGTCGCTCACGTCCGCCAGGGGATCGCTGTGCAGGCGCTCGGCCAGGTCGTTGCTGAGGGTACGGAAAGATTCCGCCCGACGATCTCTTTCCACGGACTTCATGAGTTGGTAGCGACTCAGCTTCTGGTTGGTCAGCGTTTCCTTGAGGGTGTCGGCCTTGATGCCGATCCTGCCGATATCCAGGAGGCTGGGCGATTTAGGATCGCCGGGGCGGGTCTTGGTGGCGGCAGCCAGCTCCATGGCCAGGTCGGGGTCGTCCAGCTTGGTGGCCAGGGCCACGTAGGAATCCCAGATCAGGTTGTTCACCTGGGTGCCGTTCAGCCCCGTCTTGATCAACTCTTTGGCGTGGAGGGCAATACGCTTGCCGATCTGCTCGGCAGGAATGTTGGCTGCCAGGTCGTCCTTCACCCACTCGGTAAAGGTCTGGGCGGCTGTCTCATAGCGGGCCGCAGTCAGCCGCTTTAGGCGCAGGTTGGTGATCTCGGTCGCCGCCCTGCCCATCCAGTTGTCCATCACCGGGTGCAGAGCGGTGGCCTGGGCCAGGGGATCTGATCCCTCGAACTTCTTGAGGAGACCCTCCGCCTCCTTTTGCAGGTACGTTTCCACCTGCTCTTGAGTGGCATCAGGGTCCAGGATGCCGTCGGGGTTTTGATGAATCTTCTCGAAGAGGCTGCGCCCCCACGTCTGAGCGTTGAGGCGGAGATGCTCCTGGTTGTAAGCCATCTTGAACCGAGGGTCCATGGCGCGAGGAGCATCGGGGTTTCGCTTATAAAATTCATCCCAGGTGGCGTCGATGTTCTCGCGCAGGCGGGCCGCTTCGATGGCGTTGGCCTTGGCCAGGTCGCCTTCGTCCTTGTGCGCTTTGGTCAGAAACTGCCCCAGCCCAGGTTGAAGACCCGACAGGGCTGCGGACAGCTGCCCTAATGCGTTGGTGGCCGCAGGCTGGGCCGGGGCGATGCTCGGCGCGATGAAGGTGTCCAGCATGGGACGGGCGGGAGCGTAACCCTTCTCGTAGCCGGTGAACATGCTCAGAGGAGAGGCGGCTCCTTTGCGGCGCGGAGCTTCTTTCAGCTCCTTTAGTTGTAGAGGTGCCATCCGCACTCCTTATTAGAACGAGTATTTTCCGGTTTTGGGGTCTTTGGTTGCGAAGTTGCTGAACGCTCCGAACACGCTGCTTCCGATGTTGCCTAGGGCGCTGCCCCAGTTCATCACCTGCGGAGTGATGGCGGACTGCTGCATGGTTGGGTAGTTGACCTGGGCGGGCTGCGGGGTGTTGAAGGAGAACGAGTTGATCCTGTTCTTGGCGGTGGTCAGCAGGCTGTCCTTCTGCCGCGAACCTTGGAGTCTGGTGGATTCTAGGTTGAACATGACGGCGTCCTTGTAGCGACCTTCCTGTCGGTAGGTGTCACCCAGGATAGCGTCAAGGTTCATGCCGGAGAATTGGTTGGAGGCCAGGGCCTGGCCAACGCGCTCCTGCGCCGACCGACGGATATCCTGGAGGTCTTGCGAGGCAACGTCGTCGGCCTCGGAAATCTTCTGGTTCACGGCAGCCTGCTCTTCGACGTAGGCGGAGGTGGCCGCGTCGGCGTTCTCCAGGTAGAGCTTGTCCTGGTATCCGACGTATCCGGCCTGCCACGCCGTCTGGCGCTCCAGGTTGTCGTTGGCCTGGTCCATCTGCTGCTCGTAAAGCTTGTTGCGGTACTCGCCCTGTTTGACCTGAGCGTCGTAGCCAGCTTGGATTTGTTGGTACTGTGACGCTAGACTGAGGCCGGTGGTGAACACCGTGGTGGCGATGGCATATATGGCAAGTTCTGATGCTCCGAAGTCACACACCGGGCTTGCTCCTGATGAACTCCCAGAAAGGCTTCTGGGCTACTCCCCACTTGTCGTGGAGTTTTGTGAAGTTGAATCCGAGCCATTTGAGCCACTTAATGTGAAGCTCGTTCTCGGCGTACACGAAGTTCCAAAGGATCGGCCAGGCTTCCTGGAGGTCTTCGATCCATTGACGGCTTTCCCGAAGGAACTGCCACCGGTAGGTCCAGAGACCATCCGACCCTAAAAGCCAAATGGCCCCCACCCCCGCCAAGGGAGTAGGGACCACTCCGAATAAGGCCACGACCTCGCCCTTGTCACCGATCACTGCTGCAGGGACCGCCGAGTGGGCAATCCCCTCCAGCAGCGTGTTGAGAGGTTCTCTGCCGGATGCCGCCGCGATCTCATCCAGGTCGTCTTGACGCAGCTTGGGGGCCAGCTCAAATGCGTCCTTAGCTGTAGCTTCGCGGACGTATCCCATGATTAACTCCTTCGGCTTCGGGTGTGGAAGAACGCCTCTACTTCGGCGCTGATGAACTTGGAGGGGAGGAAGGTTCTGTTGACCAAGGTCACAGTTACCTGATCCGACTTGGACATGAGCGCAGCATTGAACTTGCCGCTGTGCAGGGCGATCTGGTCTAGGATGTTTGAACCGTCACCCAGGATGCGCCCGGAGAAGACATACCTGGAGGTGTCACGGTAGCGCGGGGTGACCTCCACGGTGTAGTAACCGGTGGAATCGTGGATGAGGGTCAGCACCCTGAGTTGGAGTCTGCCTGCGGCCACGACGCTCTTACTGCCGGTGGCGCTGCTTTCCTTTAGGACAAACTCGGAGAACACGAAGCGGGCTTCATAGTTCAACCCGATGAACACCTGGCTGGCGGAGTGGTCGCCTTCGACGACGATGGCTCCAGAGGTTTTGGAGACGATCTGCAGCAGACGCCCAGGCGTAGTCGCGCCGCGCATCACTACGGAGTATTGGCTGTCGGGATTGATCACGTAGGGCAGGTTGAACGTGGTCTCGTCGTTCACCGAGTCGTAGGCTACGCTGGAGCAAGCAGCTTCAGTAATCTTGCGGTCGAGGTGGTAGTGGATGCTCTCCCCTACATCTTTCAATGCCGGGGACAGACGCATCTGCTCCAGGTAGACCCCGTCGTCGCGCTGCAGCACCAGGTGCATTGTGGACTCGATGAAGTCGGCGTTCAGGATGGTAGCGTCGGGGAAGGTCCAGTGGCTCCAGCTGGACTGCACCTTTTCGGTGTTGAGCCAGTGGTAGCGATAGACGTAGAGGTTCTCCGGCTCGTCGCTGGATAGCGCGATGAGCAACCGCTCGTTGTCCGTCACGGCCATCTTGAAGACGTTCTGAGGGATGTACTGCGGGACATGCCCGGTGCTGTCAGCCGCATCTTCCGTCTTGCTGTCCGGCAGTACGTAATACTCCTGGATGGAGGTGTACTGTCCCCGGCTCACGGCGAAGAAGACGTTCTTGCCAGCCCCTACAGGGGCCACCTTGGTGGAAGACTCGAAGGAAGTAATGGGCTTGATCGGAGCGTTCTTGGGAGACAGGATGCCACCGTCCAGGTTTAGGACGAACTGGGTCTGGTCGCTGAAGAACAGCACCTTCTGGTCCCAGGGAATGGCGTGATAGAGGATGGACACCTTCGTGTGACTGGCAGCTTGATCAACAGGATCGCTGTCCACGATGGCGGTCACGGTAGAAGGGAAGAAGTCGAAGAAGTACGCGGCGCGGGACATGATTGCGTTCTCGTCGGAACACAGCCCCAGCCGGTTCTGGAAGAAGTAGATGTCATTGATGGTGCGGCCCACAAAGCTCGGCTCAGGGGCGCTTTCCTCGTCGCCCGCTTCCCGCTTGCCCCAGGTCAACTGCTCAAAGGAGAAGGTGCCGTCGGCCTCACGGATGAGTGCGTGGGGCATGGTCGCCCCGTCCAGTTCCCAGGCGATGCCCGGCTTGACGGTCTCCTCCCAGGTGCCCTCGTCGAAGGTAGCGGAGCTGTTGTTGGGGACGAACTTGACGTAGTAGTTGTCAAAGTCGCTGGTCTTGTCGCCGACGATCTCCGCGATGAATCCTGCCGGGGCCACGGTGGGCAGGTCACTGAATCGCTGGGTGCGATTTTTGACCAGCTCCATCTGCGTGTTGCTGCGGCTGTCTTCGATGGAAATCTCGAAGTCTGATTCGTCGGTCTTCTTGATATGGATGGTGGACTGCTGATAGACCACGGACCACCCGGCACCCAGGTTGTTGATGAGCTGGGTGGCCATGTCCTCGGCGATGGAGGTGGACCGCAGGGAACCGTACTCACCCTTGCGACACACCCAGGTCACGCCGCCGTCCGTGACGGTGGTGCCGGGGGTAGTCGGCCAGGTCGGCTCAGAGCCTGAGGAAGTCCCCGCGACAGTGACCTCATAAAAGTAGCCGTTGTCGGTGACGGGCTTGACCCGGTCCTTCAAGGCGTAAGCGGTGGTGCCGGTCCAGTCTTCCAAGGTGGCCTTGATAGTGCGGTACTCAGCTTGCTTGGTGCCGTTGACGGTCACGGCGTAGTCGGTGTCGTAGTTCACCTGCTTGATGAAGACGATGGCTTCCACGCCGCGATCAGGGCTGGCGCTGACCGCCGTGTCCTTCATGTTCACGGTGGTGCTTTTGTTCACCAGGAAGGTGTAGTCGGCGATGGTGACGACGGCGAAGTCCTCTTTGGGGCTGGCCGCGCTTAGGTAAGTCTTGCCGTCTGGGAAGGCCACAGTCTTCTCGACACCGTTCAGGTCGAAGACCTGTAGGTTTCCATCCACAACGACGACGATGTATCGCTCATTAATATCGCGGTTGATGGTGTGGACGTAGGCTTCCGTGAGGGTGCCATCCAGAAGCTTGGCTTCATGGGACGTGGCCGGGCGCTTCCCCTTGCCCTCTACTACGGAGTCCAGGCAGTTCACCTGGGACTCACCCTGCGACGGAAGGCGCAGCGGAGATGCCTGCTGCGAGATTCCGTTGATCATGTTGGGAACAGGGATGCTCACCAGCATTGGTTATCTCCTGACCTCAGGGAATACGTTGAGAATGTTGTGCTGCTTGGTACTCCCCTCTTGATCAACAAGGACTGCCCTGGCGCGAACCTCATCCATCTGGCCGAAACTGTGGAGGGTGTCGCTGCCCACGTAGTCGTCCTGGAACTCACGTCCGGCCCGCACGGTGATGTAGTAGCGGGCGGTCTCGGGAAGCTCATCGAAGGGGAGGAACAGGGTGATGGTCGCCGTCACCTTGTCCTCAAATGTGTAGGTGTGCGCGGTGCGGTCGTATAGCTTGGAGCCGCGCCTGGTGATCTTCCTGGGAAGGTGGTAGCGGGGGTCGGGGTTGACCCGAATGTAGTTGTCAGGGACGACGATGTGCCCGTCCACGTCGGGAGTTAGTTCGAACTCATCCTCGACATTGAACTGCCAACCTTCCGTCTGCACCGCACGACTCACCCGTCGGATGATTTGCTGCGCCGCCATCACGTCCATGGTTAGCTGTCCGTCCAGGGTGTTGATAGGAGCTTCACCCAGAACTGCGATGAGAGCGTTTACCGCCTCAAGCTCGGTAGTGGGGGTTTGATCCATGCGGTGTCTCCGTAATAAAAAAAAGGAGGGGAGACCCTCGGTTAAGAGAGCCTCCCCTGTCGATTAGCTGGTGATGATCTCGATCGCGCACTCAGGGCGCAGGATGCCGTGGCCAACGGCCATCTTGGCAACCAGGAGGGTGGCCTGGTACATGATCTTGAAGTCGCCGCTGGTCATCTCGGTGACCACGTCCTGCAGCTTTACGGTGCCGATGGCGTCCGCGTGGAAGACGGCGGCGGCGGTGGTGCTGAAGTTACCGCTGTAGGTGTTGTTCTCCCCGGTGTTCGCGGCCACGTTGGTGGAGGGGAGGTTGTTGCTCTTGGTGAGCGGGATACCGGCGACGCGGTAGATGGAACCGTCGGCATAGACGCCCGCGCCACCCCAGTCCTTGTTCAGGAGCTTGGTGGTCTGAGCCAGCAGGCTGTACTGGGCGGGCTTGAGGATGGCGTGGCGATCCTCAGCCGGGATGTCATGCTCGTCGAAGACTTGGGCAGCCTGAAAGATCAGGCCAGCCAGAACCTCACCGTCGGTCTTGGCGGAAGCGTTGGTGATCTGGGTGCCACCGTAGGCACCGGTCAGGTTGGCGGCGGCACGGGCAGCCAGGAGAACCACCTGGAGGGTGTTCTTGTCCAGGGTACGGGCCAGCGCAGCGCCCAGCTGCTTGCTGTACTCAGCGCGGACCTCGTAGTGGTTCTTCAGCTCGTCCAGGGTGTAGATCACGGCGTCGGCGATCAGGAGGTCGTCGATGTTGATGGTCTTCTCGCCGTGCTTGATCTGGGAGTTACCCAGGATCGGAGTACCGGGGGTGTGGTAGTGGGCGTCGGCCTTCCACATCACGGGGAACTGGGCGGATTTGCCGCTGGTGATCTGGCGGATGCGGTGCATAGCCATCATCACGTTGGTCTCGTCGAAGGCGGTCAGCACTTCTCCGGCGAAGACCTTGAGGAACAGGGCGTTATCCTGCGCCCAGGAACCGTCGGTGGTGGTGTCGATCACACCAGTGCGGGACAGAGTAGCGTTGGACATGAGATTTCCTTTTCTCGGGATTCGCAATTAGAGTTGATGATCGCTTCCCAACTTTCAGCAGCTGCGGCACCCAAGTTGTCCCTCGCAAGGGGCTTGTCGCTTGGCGACTGGTCGTGTCAGTGAAGCTGTAGGCCCCCTAAAAAGGGGCACCGGCTAGGGGAGATCATCTGTGCGAGAAAGGAAATGTGGAGCTGGAGGTAGGAGTCGAACCCACATCGGCGGAGTACTAAACCGCTGCTCTTCCCTTGAGCTACACCAGCCGAGGTATCGTTTAGAGGGAACCAGAGTTGCCTGGTCAGCCAAACCAGGGATTCAGGGCTATAAATTCTTCTGGTTCCCCCAAGGACAGGGCCGACGGTTGCCCAGCCGCCGGAAGCCTGCCCTGGGCAGTTGCTTATTTGCCGAACACCCTCTTAATGACAGCCATCACCTTGGCGGCGCGGGCGTCATCAGCGGTGTTCTTGGTGGTTTTGGTGTAGGCGACGTACGCGCCCGCGAGGCCTAGGGCCACGGTGCCAATAACGGCCCAGTTCTGTACGAGCCAGTTCATAGATACTCCTTAGAGGTCAGGGGAATTGGCGATGCGCGTTACCACCTTGGCCCGGAAGGCCGAGTCGGTCTTGTAGAGGGGGTTGGCCATGTCCGTCTTGACCTGGGCGTAGTTGGCGTAGGGCTGAACGGCAGGGGAAGTACCCTTACCGCGCACCGAAGCTTTGGGAGCCTGACCCATCGTCGCAACGTAGCGACCATGCAGATTCAGGACGGCGCTCTTGGCCTTGTCCGCGTTGCCGCTGGTAACGGCTGCGTCGTAGTCGGCCTGCTCGGCCTCGGTAAGGTTGCCGATAGCCCACTGGCTGATCACCTGGTAGACCTGAGGACCACCCACTTCGTTCTGAATGGTCAGCACCTGGTTCTCACTGAGGGCCTGGGCCTCGTCGGTGACGTTCTTCATCCCCTGGATGTAGGTGTCCACGACCTGCTTGGGAAGACCGCCCTCCGCCAGGCGCTTGTACGACTCATCGGAGAGCTTGCCGTCACGCTCGAACTCCGCAGTGAAGTCGGCCATGTCCAGCCCGGCGACCTTGAGCGCCTTCTCGGCGACCTCAGCCTGTTCCTGAGCGGCCTTCTTGGCATCGGTAGCAGGTTCGCCCTCGGGTTCGCCCTCAGGAGCGGGCTGGCCCAGCTTCTTTTCCAGCTCGGCGTACGCCTTGGCGATATCCTCGGGCGACTTGCCCGCGAACTTTTCAGGCATTACGAACTCGGTGTCGTCGCCTTCGGGTGGCTTGATTAGGCCGGTCTCAGGGTCTTGGCCGGGGGCCAGGTCGATGCTGCCAGGAGCCTGCTGTTCTTTTTCGATATCAGACATATGTTGCTCTCCGGTGGGCTAGTGGTAGGTGACGACGGTTCCGGCGGGAG
>JAHITU010000003.1 GCA_018817595.1 Patescibacteria group bacterium | reverse complement strand
CTGACTATTCTTAGCAAAGTTAGAGAAAACTTCTTTTGTTTTATCAGTTGAGTTATTATCGATTAGAACCAATTGATCTAAACTAATGGATTGAGATAGGAGTGAACCGAGGCAATGAGTGAGATCATTACTCCTATTTTTACTAACTATAACAACAGAAATTTTCATAATTAATCAAAAATCTTACTTTTTGAAAAAAACAAATCTAAAGCAAAACCTGAATGATTCTTTTTAATGTTTTCCCAACCTTCTTTGGATAGTTTTAATCTCAGATCTGATTTTTTAAAAAGTTCTTTAGTTTTTTTAGCAAAATTATTTCTATTTGCTAAATAAATACCGTTTGTACTTGCCATTCCTCCGGTTGATATCTTTGTAGAAACAGTGGGAATGCCATAAGACAAATAAGTTAAAACCTTAATTTTAATCCCAACATTTACAAAAACAGGTGAAATAGCGATGGCGGATTTTTTGAAAACAGAATCTAGCTCGTCTACGAACCCAAGCAACTTGATGTTTTTATAATTTTTAATCAGTTTTTTCCAACTGTCATCTCCTTGTTGACCAACTATTAATAATTTTGAATCTGGAAAATCATTTGAAATTTCAGACCAACAATTTTTAATAAACCACCTTAAACCCAAATAATTTTCCCTCCAACTTAAAGTTCCCACAAAAATAAAGTCTTTAGATTTTTTAGAAAAACAGTTTTTTTGTTCTTCAATTAAAGTTGGCATCAATAAAGTTTTTGCAGGACTAAGAGTTTTTAAACGTTTCTGATCTTCTTTAGCGATCGCCCAAACCTGATTCATATAAGAAAGCTTTATTTTTTCAAAAAACAAGGATCTCAGGAACTCTGTATATAAAAATATTTTTAGAAAAATATTTGATTCCTGATCAACTCTTCTTTTCATCAAGTAGGTTATATCTTCATCATCTATGTAAATATATCTAGCATCTTTTTTTCTAGCATATTGGAGAGTAGCAAAACCATCAAAAAAGACTCTGTCATATTCCTCTTCTAGTGCATCGAAAACCATTTGTACTTTTTTATTAAAAATAGAACTCACAATAAAGGGTTTATAGGTAAAAATAATTTCAAAAACACGCCAAAACCAACCTATACGAAAACGTCTTATTCCTTTTTCACGGATAGCAAATGCTCTAAAATTTTTATGCTTGAGTTCTTTTTTAACCAAGGTGTCAAAACTTATACAAGCTACATCAACCTTATGACCTAATTTCAGCAAATGCTGGATAGTGTTTCTCGTCTTAACACTGGTACCAGTCAATCCAGACGGGTATGTTTCTGAAATAAATAGAAATTTTTTCATAATCAGTGCTTAGATTTATAAAACAAGAGAAAGAAATAATCTAGCACCACATGAAAATATATCAAAATATATAAAGATTTTTTTTTAAAAGATTTAATTCTGTGGTGCTTAATAAAAAGAATGAGTTCTTTTTTAAAGTTAATTTTATTTTTAACTAAATTGTGGGATTCATTTCCCCACTTACTTAGATAATAAGAATAAGCACTAATGGAAGATAAATATTTTTTTACAAACCAAGAAAAATTCACCGGATCTTTATGCCAAATTTTGATTGATCTATCATAAATAGCCACAGCTTTTTTAGTTTCAAATATTTGTCTACCTAAATCACAATCTTCACTCGCTCCATTGAAAAACTTTACTCTAGATTCATCAAAGCTTAACTTGTTTTTAATTAAAAAGTTTTTATTGTAAGCAATGTTTTTGTTATCAAGGATTTCGAAATCTAAAATCCTATCGTTATCAGCGCAACTACCATTTTTTTTCCAAATATAATCAAAAAAATTAGTAGCTAAAGAAAAAATATCTGTTTGATAATAAGTGTCTGAAAAACCAAGAATAGCAGCTAAATTAACATCGCGTTCTTTATTTACTCTTTTTTTAATATTCATGTACCAATTAACATCTGCTACACAATCATCATCAATAAATGCCACCCAAGTGTTTTTAGCTTCTTTTAAGCCTCTGTTATAGACAGTGGGATATCCTTTTCTTTTTTCTAAAACATATTTACATGGTATCTGACTATTCTTAGCAAAGTT
>JAHITU010000023.1 GCA_018817595.1 Patescibacteria group bacterium | reverse complement strand
TTTTTTCTCATATGAAGAAATTATTAAAAAACCATAATGGTTTAAGAAACGAATTGAGAGAAAAGTTAGTTGATGATTATTTGAATAAAAAAGATTGAGATTCCGCCAAATTTAAGCACCCGTTTTTGATATTAAGTCAAATTTTTGATATAATAGAAATATGGATACATATATAAAACCAGATTATATTGTTAATATGAATTTTGGAGGTAATATACCCGAAATTCCAAAGATTGTTTATATCTTTTTCTATAAATCTCTCATAAAAAAAATTGAGAGTTATTTTGAATTTGAAAAAATAAAGTTTACTAGAGGAGATTTGTATATAGAAAAAAATAAGAAATTTGGAATAATAACAAATTTTGGAAAAG
This sequence comes from Patescibacteria group bacterium, assembly GCA_018817595.1. Classification (GTDB taxonomy): domain Bacteria; phylum Patescibacteriota; class Minisyncoccia; order Phycocordibacterales; family UBA12079; genus JAHITU01. The sequence continues at coordinate 9,402 of JAHITU010000023.1, read as the reverse complement.
GGGAAAGCGAATCCTTAATGCTTGCTGAAGAATTGTCTTTTATGGGTGTGGAAAAAGTTATCTCAATTGGTGCTGTCGGTAGTTTAAATAGTAATTTAGGTATAGGAGATAAGATTTTGATAGAAAGTGCTTTTTCTCAAATTAAAATAGGTGAGGTTTATGATTTTGATAAAGATGAAGTATATACAAATAAAAGTCTTAACCAAAAAATAAAAAAGAGTTTGATTGATTCAGGCATAAAATTTAATTCAGTGAAAACACTGTCTGTTCCAACTATCTATAGAGAAACACTTGAAGAAATCGAAAAAGCAAAGAAGAAGGATATTTCTGTTATAGAAATGGAGATTTTTTCTTTAGCAATGGTTTTCTCTTTAAGAAATGTAGAATTTTCTGCCTTAGGCTGTGTTAGTGATGTTTTAGACAGTAGCAAAGGTTGGAGTTTTGAGGCTGATTTTGAAAAGGTTTTTTCTTCTTTATCTGAAATCTTTTTAAATATTTGGGATAAAATTAATAATTAAAAAATTAAAAAGAATTTAACTCAGTATACTTCAGCTGTGTTTTTTAACAAAGTTCCAACTTCGTCCCAGACAGCCAATTATAAAAATAAAAACACCAGAGCGAAAGCTCTGGTGTCTTTATTATTTATTTATCTCATAGGAATTTAAACAAATATTTACTATTATTTGTAATTTGTTATTATGTTTATTATGAATAAAAAACAAGCAATAATTACTGGTGGAGCTGGTTCTGTTGGGTTAGAAGTAGCTAAAAAGCTTATTGAACAAGGTTGTGAAGTAACTATAATTGATAGAAACGCTGAAGGAATTAAATATGTAAAAAAGTTATTTGGTGAAGCCGTAATAACTTATTTAGGAGATGCTTCTGATCCTAAATTAATAGAAAAAGTTGCTTCTGATATGAAACAAAAACAAAAAAAGGTTTCTTATATTTTAAATACAATAGCAGGTGGTTCGGTTAAACCTTTTAGTGAAATAAGCATTGAAGAAATCAAAAGAGTAATTGAAGTTACTTTATTATCGTACGCATATACAATAAGAATTTTTTGGGATTTATTAGAGAATTATGGCAGTATTGTGAACATCTCTTCTGTTCATGGGACAGCAACACGGAAAGGAAAGAGTATGTATGCAACGGGAAAGGCTGGAGTTGAATCGCTTACTAGAGCATTAGCGATTGAGTTAAGAGATAAAAACGTTCGTATTAATGCAGTTGCACCAGGTGGTTTTACGAGTGATTTTTATAAAAATGATTGTCCTGATTGGAAAGAAAAACTTGAGAAAGGACAAATTTTTACTTGTGAGGATATGGCAAATATAGTTGTCTTCTTATTAAGTGATAAAGCAAAAGCAATAAATGGAGAAACTATAATTGCTGATGGTGGTGTATTCACTGTCCGAGCAAATTCTTCAGAATGGTAAAAAATAATCTTTTATTATAATGAAGAAACAGACTTGAAATAAAAGACTGAAAAAATAAAAAATTCAGGTCACAGAAGGGTATTTCTGTGACTTGTTTCATTTCAACTATTTTCTGAAAGATATTTTCTTCTTAGTTCAGCGGCTTCTTTTAAGTTTCTAATAGGAACACTATCCTCCTGAATTTCATTTGTAAGATTATCAGTACAATTTATCCCTTTATTACAACTGTCACAGACTTTTTCACAAATACCACCAAATAGTTGTGTGAAATTCCAACCCCCACATCTAGGACAATACATAGAACCTCCTTTGTTTTCTGGTTAAATCCTTATTTTCTAATATAAACATATCATTTAATTCTAGATATGTAAATAAAAAATTTAGAACTCAGAGTGCTAATTTTTTTAAATCCCGTAAATACGGACGTACGTCCGTACTTACTTTTTCACACCTCTGGTATTGCTGAATCAAATAAAATGTTATTATTACTGTAATGAAAAACATCACCCCTCAACAACTTAAAGAGAAAATGAAGCTTGCCCGCCGAGGAGGGAATAAAGAAAATTTTATTCTCTTAGATGTGCGAACTCCTGAAGAATTTGCAGAAAACAATATAGAAGGAGCTATTTCTTTACCTCTACAAGAAATTTCCCAAGAGAATTTGAGAAGAGTCTCTTTAGATGATAAGAAAAAAGAAATTGTGGTTTATTGTCGAGCTGGTTCTAGAAGTGCTACCGCAGCCGCAATTCTAAATAATTTCGGCTTCACAAATGTTTATAATTTAGAAGGGGGTATTTCAAATTGGAAATGATAAATTTGTTATAAAATTAATTATTCTGGATTGCTTCCCCAGCACTTTAAATTGAATCACTTACTTTTTATTTCAAAAATATTGTCTATGTTTTATAAGCTCTATTTATATTATTACAACAAAGTGCTGGGTCGCAAAGACGATTTACTAAGATTGAATCGTTACAAAAAGCAAAGTTTTTTCTCTACCTTCTACCTCCCATTTTCTACCTTTAAATAATTATACACAAATATTTTTATAACATAATTAAGTTTATGTTATAATTATTTTATTAAGATGAATAAAAAAAATAAAAATCAGTCAAATAAAATCTCTCCTGTTTTGATGCTATCTATCTTTGGGATTATTGTAAACATAATTTCAGGATTAGTTATTATTAGTCAATTTCTTGGTATCTCTCCAAAGTAATTAATAAACAAAATTAAAGGTCGGTTTAATGCAAACCGACCTTTTTTTGTATTTATTTTACCCAGTGTTAGATTAAATTTATATAAATTATTCAAACAAATTCACTAAATACTCATCGATTTCTCTTTGTTCTAAATCGTAGAAATTTTTATTGTTATTATGTAAATAAGTAGCTAATTTCACTCCTACAAAACGCCAATGCCAAGGTTCGTAAACATAATATTTATTATCTTGAGGGTAGGAAAGAACAAAACCAAACTTGTAAGCATTATTTAAAAGCCATTGGTAAGCCTCGGTTCCATCAAAATTATCCAGATTTCCTCCAATTCCAGTTGTCATTAAATCGACTGCTGTTCCTAGTTGGTGTTCTGAATACCCTTGGTCTGCTGAAAATTGATTAGCAGTGCCAGAACCATAAACAACTGTATATTGTGATTTCAAGGCTAATTGTTCTTCGTAAGAACGATAAGCTGAATAAACATAAATTTCTAAGTCATCAGCGGTCGAAGCTTTAAGCATATTTTCTAAATAAGGATAAGCTTGTGATTCTAATTTGGAAAATTTTGATTCGAAGTATTCATAATCGTCAGGAATTTCTGTCATTCGAGCAGGAGCATAGTGTTCACTTAAAAAGAAAACTTTAGAATATTTTTGTAATAATTCTGGATCAATGTCACTTAATTTTTGTAAAGTGGTAACTGTACCAGAAATTTCTTCATTTTGTTTTTTAACAGTGCCTAAAAGCTCTTCGATTTCTCCTACATTTTGCTTTTCCTTATTCAATGCAATTGATAAGTCACTATGTGTTTGGGTAATAGATTCCTTTAATTCTGCTGTAGTGGAAGCAGAAGTTGTTTCTAATAAAGTGATATTTGAGCTTAATAATTCAATTTTTTTATTTAAGGAATTGATGTGGTTATTTCCTAACCAAGCTAAAATTCCAATAATACTAACTAATAATACTAATATGGTTAACATCACCCAGTAAATAATGTCCATTTTTTTAAGAAAATTTATCATAATGCATATTATATAATATAAATTAAAAAATGGATATGTTTTAATTTATCCACAATTTTTATAAAAAACAGTTTTGTTTTTTGATATAATCTACAATAGATGATTTAAAATTACTTGTGTTTTGTATTGTACAAATAACCAATTAATTTTAAAAAAATGACTACTAATGAAAATCAAAAGTATAAAGAACTCATAAATGATCTCCCTAATTTGTTCTTTCTTCTTGATAATAAGAATAATGTTATTATCATTAACAAAGTTGCAGCTAAATTCTTAGGGGAAAAAATTTCTAATATTGAAGGGAAACCTATTTTTAAATTTTTACCTCGTCAAAAAGCTGAATTAATCAAACGTCATAAAAAAATATTTAGAACTGGAAAAACCGATGAATTTGAAGATTTTCTTCAAATACCTGATGGTTCTTTTCGGTGGTTTTGGTCTGTAATTAAGCCAATAAAAAACAAAAAAGGCAAAGTAGAATTCATACAAGTTATTTCTCATGATATTACAAGTAAAAAAGAAGCAGAAAATGAATTAATAGAAAATCAGCAAAAGTTTTATTCCTTTTTTAATAATGTGAATGATGCTATTTTTGTTCATGACGCAAAGACAGGAGAGATATTGGATGTAAATAAAAAAACCGTAGATGAAATTGGTTATTCAAAAGAAGAATTTAAAAAAATTAATATAGGTGATTTTAGCTCTGGAGTAGAACCTTATACTTTTAAAAATGCTGTAAAATTAATCAAAAAAGCTTTAAAAAAACCGCAAATATTTGAATGGCATGTCAAATCTAAAAATGGTAACTTATTTTGGATGGAGGTGAATCTTAAAAAAATTTCCATTTTAGGACAGGACTATATTGTGGCTATTGCTAGAAATATTTCAGAAAATAAAGAAGCTCAATTATCTTTGGAAGAAGAGAAAAACATAACAGATTCGATGATAAATTCAGTACCTGGAGTTTTTTATATCTTTGATAAGGAAGGCAAGTTTCTACTATGGAATAGAAACCTAGAAAAAATATCCGGGTTTTCAAAAAAAGAAATTGAGAATATGTCCCCACTCGATTTTTTTGGAGTTAAAGAAAAAATAAGGATAATTAAAATAATAAAAGAAGTTTTTGATAAAGGTTTTGGTATAATTGAAACCGAAATCTTAACAAAAAAAAGGAAAACAATTCCATTTTATTTTAATTCCTCACTTATCGAAATAAAACATAAAAATTACTTAATTGGAACTGGTCTAGATATATCAAAAAGAATAAAAGCAGAAAATAAATTAAAAGAAAATGAAAGATTGCTTTCCAATATAATTGGAGGAAGTGCAGTTCCTACATTTGTAATAAACAAAGAACATAGAGTTACTCATTGGAATTCAGCTTGTGAAAAAGTATTTGAAACTCCTGCGGGAGAAATGCTGAACAAAAAAAGATTATGGGAACCTTTTTATTATAAAAAAAGGCCTGTTATGGCAGATTTAGTTTTAGAAAAAGCTGTTACAAAGGATTTTGACAAATGGTACACCCGAGATGGAAAACCTTTTCATAAGAAATCTTATTTAGTTGAGGGGGCTCGTGAAGCAATAGATTTTTTCCCTAAATTAGGCAAAGATGGTAAGTGGTTATTTTTTACAGCTGCTCCCTTAAAAAATAAAAAAGGAGAAATTATAGGAGCCATAGAATCAATACAAGATATTACAGAGAGAAAAAAAAGGGAAGAAGACCTAAGACAAAGTGAAGAAAGAAACAAAGCTATAATCAAAAATGTAGGAGAAGGTGTTTTCGTAGTAGACAAAAAGGGAAAGATTTTATTATTTAATGACTATATTACAAGAGTAACAGGTTATTCCAAAAAAGAAGTTCTTGGAAAAAATTATAAAAAGATATTTAAATTTATTTTTCATAATGGAAATTGTAAACCTAAATGTTTTATAGAAAAAAGTTTAGAAAAAGAAAAATTTGAAAGAATAGAAGAAAAAAATATAGAATTAGTTAAAAAAGATAAGACTAAAATTTTTATTAAAGGAAATGCTAATCCACTAAGAGGTAAAAAAGGTGAAATAATTGGAGCTGTTGTTGTTATCAGAGATATCACTAAGGATAGGGAATTGAGAAAAATGAAAGATGAGTTTATTTCTATGGCCTCCCACCAATTGGGGACACCTTTAACAGGAATTAAATGGTTTACAGAATTATTGTTGGAACAAAAATTTGGAAAATTAAACGAAAATCAAAAAGAGTTTGTAGAAAAAATCCATTTGGGTAGTGAAAAATTAATAAAAATTTCAAAAGATCTATTGGATGTTTCTCGTATTGAAACTGGTAAAAAATTTAAGTTAATTAAAAAAAGAATTAGAGTTGATCAAGTTATTTGTGGAATTTTAAATGATATAGATTTTTTAGTTACATCCAAAGATATTAAAGTTAAAGTAGATATTAACCCTTGCGAAGATAAAGTTTTAATTATCGATCCTGAGAAAACTAAGATGATTTTCTTTAATTTAATTGATAATGCAATTAAATATTCAAAAACAGGAGGTAAAATAGAAATAGGATGTAGTAAAAAATCAAAAAACAATATAATTTTTTATGTAAAAGATAATGGTATAGGAATTTCTAAATCAGAAAATAAGAATGTTTTTCAAAGTTTTTTTAGAGGGGAAAATATTGCAACTCAATCAGCTGGCACAGGTCTAGGTTTATATATCGCAAAAGCCTTTGTCGAAGCCCATGAAGGTAATATGTGGTTTAAATCAAAAGAAGGACAAGGAACGACTTTCTTTTTCTCATTACCTTTTAAGAAAAAATAATTTAATAAATATTTTATTTGAAATTTAACATTAAAATATTCCAAATAGTAATAATAATTTAGTGATTAATCAGGATTGTTCGTAAAAAACGAGTTATCTTTGACAGGGCGAATCCTGTTAAAGATTTAGTATAAAAATTTTTATATAGGGAAAACATTATTAATTAATCAAGATTGTTTGCTAAAAGCAAATTATCTCTAACAACATGAATAAAAAACTTTTAATTATAGAGGATGATACTTCTTTACAAAAAGCTATGGAATCAGCTTTGTCAAAGGAAAAAAGAATTGACCTATTTCAGGCTTTTGATGGTGAAGAAGGATTTGAAATTGCTAAAATAGAAAAACCAGACCTAATAATTCTCGACTTAATGATGCCAGAAAAAGATGGTTATCGTGTTTTGTATGACATAAAACATAATTCAAAAATAAAAGACACACCCGTTGTTATTCTTACTGTGATTGATTCAAAAGTTAGTGACTTAGAATGCGAGACTCACGGAGCCGAGGATTATTTAATTAAATCTGAATTTACTATAAACGAGTTAGTGGCAAAAATTAAAAAACATTTAAAACTTTAAAGTAGTGGAATTTAAATTATTGTGCTAAAAAATTTTTTAATAATTTTAATATTCTTCCCTCTTTTTACTACCTTGTGGGGTTTCTATATATCTATAAGGCCTTCAAAGTTTATTTCTGGGCTTTCGCCTAAAGACTTAGGTTTGGAATTTGAAGAAATCGATTTTAAAACCAACGATGATTTAATTTTAAAGGCCTGGTTTATTCCAAGTAAAATTAAAAAAGCTAAAACAATTATTTTGCTTCATGGTTATCCTGCCGAAAAAGGAGATGTTCTGCCCAGTTTATCTTTTTTAAATGAAAATTATAATCTTTTTTTATTTGATTTTCGTTACTTAGGAGAATCAGAAGGAAAATATTCAACTGCAGGTTTAAAGGAAATCGAAGATTTAAAATCAGCTATTAGATATCTAAAATCCAGAGGTATCGAAGAAGTCGGTGTTTGGGGTTTTTCGATGGGTGGTGCTGTGGCAATAATGTCTGCTCCAAAAAATCCTGAAATCAAAGTTATAATTTCTGATTCTAGTTATTCTAATTTAGGTTTAATTGCTCGGCAACTATATAGATTGCCATATTTAGATATTATGTTTGCCAAACTTACTGGCTTTTGGGCCAAAATCTTCTTAGGTTTAGATATCAATAGAGCTTATCCAGAAAATGAAATTTCTAAATTAAGTATCCCAATTTTACTTATTCATTCAGAAAATGATGAAGTTATACCTTTTGAACATGCTTTAAGGTTGCAAGAAGCTTCCCAAAATAATTCTTTAGCAGAATATTGGTTTAAAGATGATCTCATTCATGGTCAACATAATGATGAATATAAAAAAAGAATTTTTAGTTTTTTTTCGGAAAATTTTTAAATCTAGTGTTATAATATATTAGGTAAAATATATAAAATATTAATTTATTAAAAGAGGCTTTTTTAAAAAGAAACTACAAATGAACAATTATGCAACAAACACCAACAATATTAATAGGGATAATTATAGGATTGACCTTGTTATTTTTGATTATATTTTCTTATTTAACAAAAGGTAAAGACAACAACTCAAGCCATAATTATAAATCAATTTTTGTTATAGGTTTAACTTGGCTTCCTATTGGAGTAGCAATAGATGTTGTTACTTTTTCTATAATAGGCTTAATTTTTTTGATTATAGGGGTTGCAAACAAAGACAAGTGGGGTAATGAAAGGAAATGGTCTGAATTAGACACAAAAAGTCGAGTAATTAAGTTAATTGTTTTAGGACTTGGAATTATATTGCTTTTATATGTAGGAATTTTATATATTAAGAGTGTAAATAAAAGTGGTATCATTATAAAAGATTTTAATTCTTGTATGGAAGCAGGGAATCCTATTATGGAATCCTACCCAAGACAATGTTCAGATGGAGAAAATCATTTTGTGGAAAATATTGGAAATATTTTTGAGGTTCAAAATTTAATTGAATTAAACTCCGTTAGACCTAATGATAAAATATCTAGTCCTTTAGTGTTAGAAGGACAAGCAGTAGGAAGTTGGTATTTCGAAGGAAGTTTTCCTGTAGTTTTAACAGATTGGGATGGGTTAATTATTGCTGAAGGTTATGTAACTGCTCATCCGCCAGCTGGCGAAGATTGGATGACAGAAGATTTTGTTCAGTTTAAAGGAGAACTAGAATTTGAAAAACCTGACTTTGATAATAGAGGAACATTAATTTTAAGAAAAGATAATCCTTCTGGATTGCCAGAGCATGATAATGTGTTAGAGATTCCTGTTTTGTTTGAGTAGCCTATGCTGATTAAACGCAGAATTTATGCGGATTAGACGCGGAATAAATTAAAAAAATGAGGCCCTAGGATATTTTAATTAATATCCTAGGGCCTTTTGGAGATAGATAGCTCCAATGTTTTGTCTCTTAATATAAAAAGTAATTTTGAAAAATGCTTTAATCCCTTATTATCTCCTATTTTGAGACATTGGACAATTCTCTTTTGAAAAAATTCAATTCTTTTTTCTGCTTTTTTGAGAAAAATTTGTTTTTTAGATTCCTTGTACATTTAGAACCTCCTGTGTTTAATTGAATTTAAACGAAAAACTATCTTTATTTAGTATGTCATTTTATTTAAAAAAATCAAGCTATTAGGTTTATAAAAAAACAGACCTTAGAATTAATAAATAAATAATCTTATTAATTCTAAGGTCTTTGGTTTTAATCTCATAAACCACCGGCTTCAGCCGGTGTGTGCGTTTGAAGCGTAGCGTTTAGTAAACCTAATAAAGTAAAATTACCTTGGTCGATATATATTATCAACTAAGGTAATTTTAGCTATGGCAAATTCAAGAATTTAC
>JAHITU010000002.1 GCA_018817595.1 Patescibacteria group bacterium | reverse complement strand
CCTTTCATAATATTCATAGTGTAGGAAACTGAATATTTAGGAGGGATAGAGAGATAGAGATGTATATGTTCATCTCCTACATGCCACGCTAGTATATTTAATTTTTTCCATTTGGCTATTTGCTTGAATATTCTTTTCAATTCAGCTTTAATATACCTATCGGCAAGTACTTTACCTCGATACTTTGGTGTCCAAACTACATGATATTCACAACGCCATGTGGAATGACTCAAAGTTTTGTAAATTCTTGAATTTGCCATAGCTAAAATTACCTTAGTTGATAATATATATCGACCAAGGTAATTTTACTTTATTAGGTTTACTAAACGCTACGCTTCAAACGCACACACCGGCTGAAGCCGGTGGTTTATGAGATTAGTTAGAGAAAGAGCGAGGCTAAAGCCTCGCTCTTTTTAATTATATATAGTTTATTTGATCTGGAAAATGTGCTAAATAAAAAGAAATGATATAATATGAATTATGAAAAAGAAATTAAGATCAGTTATTTATATTTTAGGATTATTAGGAGCTTTAACAATTTCCCTTCCAGGGTATATTAATTCCAGTTTTATGGAGCAATTTGTTCCTGAAAAAGCTATTGGTATCTTATATACAATTAGTTCTATTCTCGCTATTATCTGTTTAACTTTTGCCCCTAGAATATTAAGGAAAATAGGAAACTACAAGATGGTTATTGCTTTGTTTACAACTAGTTTCATTTCTTTAATTATTCTAGCTTTTAGTCAAAATCCAATTATAATTATCCCTGTTTTTGTTATTTACATAACCATGCATGTAATAGCCTTCCTGAATTTAGACATTTTATTAGAAGAACAATCTAATGATTTAGAAACAGGAAATATTCGTGGTCTGTATTTAACTATATCTAATCTAGCCTGGTTAACTTCTCCTTTTCTTGTTGGATTACTATTGACCAACGGAGATTATTGGAAGATTTATGGACTAGCTTCTTTAATGGTAATCCCTTTTATTTTAATTTTATTTACATATTTTAGAAATTTTAAAGACCCTCTTTATACTAATACTCCATTTTGGAAAACTCTTAAAAAACTCACCAGAATGAAAGATGTTTACAGGATATTTGCTTTGAGAACAATGTTGCAATTCTTTTACTCTTGGATGGTTATTTACTCCCCAATTTATCTTCATAAATATATTGGTTTAGATTGGAAAACAATTGGTTTAATCTTTACTATAATGCTTCTTCCTTTTGTTCTTTTCCAATTACCTTTAGGTATTATAGCTGATAGATTATATGGAGAAAAAGAAATTTTAAATATAGCTATTATAATAATTGCTATAACTACGATGTCACTTTCTTTTATAACTTCAAATACGATTTGGGTTTGGGGTGCTTTGCTTTTTATTACTAGAGTGGGAGCCTCTTCCATCGAGATAATGACGGAAACCTATTTCTTTAAAAAAGTTAGCGAAAAAGATGCTGATATAATATCTTTTTTTAGGATGTCCCGCCCGATTGCCTATGTTTTTGGTCCGGCTTTGGCTTCCCTAACAATTCTTGTCATTGATTTTCGTTTCATTTTCTTAGTTCTGGGAATTATAATGTTGACGGGATTGAGATACTCTTTAAGAATTGAAGATACTAGATAGCTTGTAAGGATTAGCTATTTAGCTTTTTAGGAAAAGGTCGGTGCAAAGCACCGACCTTTTATCCTTATTTATTAACAAAGACCACTTGGAAATGTTATTTCCAAGTGGTCTTTGTTTAATTTCTGGATTGCTTCGTCACTCCGCTACGCTCTGTTCCTCGCAAAGACGAAAAGCTTTGCTTTTCGTAACGGTTCGCTTCCAGCGAACCGTCATTGCGAAGCACGAAGCAATCTCTTTTCATTACGGATTTTGACGAAGCCAAAATCCGTTCTTAATTCCTAATTCTTAATTCTTCATTCTAATTTACTTATTAAGTAAATTATCAATCCTATTTATTTCTCTTGGGAAAAGCGTCGCTTCTTTGATGTTTTTGATTCCTAGGAATTTTGCAGTTAATCTTTCTAATCCCATTCCAATTCCTCCATGAGCTGGCATTCCGTATTTGAAAGCTTGAAGATAAAAAGAAAACTTTTCTGGATCTAAACCTTTCTTTTCAATCCCTTTAATTAAAGAATCATAATTATGAATTCTTTGCCCCCCTGTAGTTATTTCAATTCCTCTAAACAATAAATCAAATGATTTTGTGAAGCCTTTATCGTTTTCATCCTCGTAAGTATACATTGGTCTTTTTTCTACTGGATAATGAGTAATGAAAATAAAATCTGAATTAAATTCTCTTCTAGAATATTCGCAAAGCCATCTTTCATGTTGCGGTTCTAAGTCTGGCTCCCCTACGCAATCTTCTCCGTATTCCTTTTTAATTACTTCCTGAGCCTCTTTTAGCTTCATATGAGGGATTTCATCAACCACTTCTGGTATCTCTGCACCCAACAATTCAAACTCTACTGAGCATTTCTCTTTCAACTCCCCTACCATAAATTTCAGTAATTTATTTTCCATTTTCATTATATCCAAATGACTTTCAATAAATCCCATTTCAAAATCTAATGAAGTATATTCGTTGATGTGTCTAGAAGTACTATGTTTTTCTGCTCTAAAGACATTCCCAGTCATAAAGACTCTTTCAAATACTCCTACCATTATTTGTTTGTAGAATTGAGGACTAGTAGCTAAGTAAGCTTTATTTCCAAAATAATCTACTTCAAAAACTCCTGCTCCTCCTTCGGCATCAGCTCCAATAATTTTAGGAGCTTGAACTTCGGTAAATTCTTCTGAAATTAAGAATTTTCTAAAGGCTTGAACGATTACGGCTTGAACTATGAAAACTGCTTTCTTCTCAGGAGTTCTTAAAGTCAAAGGCATATTATCAAAATATGTATCCAAATTTAATTCTGTTTCTCTATCAAAAGGTAGTTCTTGAGCTTCAGAAATTATTTTTATGTCTAAAATCTCGATTTCTAAATCTCCGTTTAACTCATCAGCGTTAATCATTTTTTCTGGTCTCTTGTTTACTTTTCCTTTTACTTCGATTACCCATTCTGAACGAAGTTGACCAGCCATTTCACTAGCCTCGGCATGATTCGGTAAAGCTACCATTTGTACCAACCCAGTTCGGTCTCTTAAATCAATGAAAATTAATTTTCCATGATCACGACGCACATTCACCCAACCAGCGATTGTGATTTCTTGGTCTATATATTCTTTTAGGTCTTTTATATATATTCTCTGCATGTTTTTATTTAACTAAATTAATAATTCTTTTAGTAACTTTTATATCTCTGGATCGCGTCGTCTTTCACTTTCCCAACTTTTTCAAAAGTTGGGAAAGTGAACTCCTCGCGAAGACGAAAAGCTTTAGCTTTTCGTAATAAATTTTACAAAGTAAAATTTCACAACTTTCTACCTTCCACTCCCCACTTTCTAAATTAAAATAACCCCTATAAATTCACCAATGCTTTGGTAAATTTATAGGGGCGATTTAATTGATTATTTCGCGGTGCCACCCTAATTTTTGCAGAATTGCAACTTCGTTTACAGCGATAACGGGCTTACCCGAAAAGTTCTACTCTCTCGCTTTTCGAGATTTCTTCCTTTAGCTCCACTGTGTCATCAGTATCTTAGCTTTGTAATAATTCTAAAGCACTCAAACAAAAAAGTAAAGCACTTGGACATCGGGTGTCCAAGTGCTTGAGAATTTAAACTCGGGGCATAAAGTCTCCCCATTCGGTTCTGATATCAATAATTGATATCAAACCGATAATAAGATAGATTAATATCCCAATCAATATTGAAAGTATAAGATTATCTAAAATAATAAAGGAAATGAAAGAACTTAAAAGTGAAGCAATCCCAAAACAAAAATACATCTCCATTTTAGCTTGGTAGGTAGATCCATTATCTACTAACACTTCTGGAAAAACAAAACTAAGCCACAAAAAAACCAAAGAGAGTAGCCTTAAAGACCTTTTTAATCAAGCCTGTTCCTAGGCTCAAAAGTTCAATTATTTTTTGATTCACTTTATTAATATCCACAAATGGATAAATATCTCTAAAAAAGAGATACCCGAGAATTAAATACACCAAGGCAGAGATTTCAAAAACATAGGAAGTATCCAAACCCCAAAATATTATCAAGAAAGGCGCAAGTAAAGACATTATTCCTAGTGTTAATAAAATGGTGTTTTTTGTTAAACAAGCCAAAGAATCTAAGACTTCATTTTTTGTATTTTTTAATACATAATCAATATACGGAAAAAATACAACAATAAGATAAAATACCCAAAAAACAATCAAAAACAATGCTTTGATGAATTCACCAATAAAATTTAAAAGTTTCATTTTTTACTCCTTTATGTAATTAACTTGTATTTTATATCATACCGAACTATCTACATAGATAATAACAAAATATTAATAAATTGGAAGAGAAAAGCACTTAAATTCTACTCAGAAGTAGACTTGGAAGTTCAACTTCCAAGTAAGGAGGCTTCAAAAAATGCTTAAAAATAACAAAAATCACTTGGAAGTTGAACTTCCAAGTGATTTTTAATAAAGTTTATATAAAGTAAATAAATTATGAACTCAAGCCTACTTTCTTTCTTACATCCATCATTTTTGCTTCAGCTCTTTCTCTTGCTACTAGTCCACCCTTTCTTAATATTTCATCGACAATTTCGGGATACTGAGCGATTTCTTTTCTTTTTTCCTTTAAAGGCTCGATAAATTTTTGAATATTTTTTATCAAGATATATTTTGTTTCTTTATAACCCATTCCCCCTTCTACATATCTTTTTCTTAATTCTCCTAATTCGTCTTCGGTAGAAAATAATTTATGCAAAGCAAATACATTACATTCTTCTGGGTCCTTTGATTCGTTTATTCCTTTTGAATCTGTAGGAATACTCATCACAGCTTTGTGGATTTCTTCATCTTCGGCAAAAAGTCCAATGGTATTTCCGTGACTTTTAGACATTTTTTGACCATCTGTTCCCGGAACTACTTCAACTCCAGAAACTAGTTTTGATTCTGGTAATTTAAAAGTTTCTCCAAAGATTTTGTTGAATTTTTCAGCAATATCACGAGCCATTTCAACATGCTGAATTTGGTCTTTTCCCACAGGCACCACATCGGTATCCTGAATCAAAATATCTGCCGCCATCAAAATAGGGTAATCAAAAACTCCTACATTTATTTCACTGTTTTTTGCTTCAGCATCTTTGAAAGCATGAGCTCTCATCAAATATGGCATGGTAGTAATACAATTAAAAATCCAATTTAATTCGGTTACTTGAGGGACATCTGATTGCTTAAATAAATTAACTTTTTTAGGGTCTAGTCCAATTGCCAAAAAATCCATAACGACATTAATGGTATCTCTGCGCATATCTTCCGCGGAATGAACCGATGTTAAAGCATGGTAATCTGGAATAAAAGGAAAGGATTGATATTCATCTTGAGTATCAACCATTTGCTTCATCATTCCAAAATAATTACCGATATGTGGTCTTCCTGTTGGTTTTATCCCTGATAGTAATATTTTTTTCATGATATTTTATTCTCCTTATTATAAGTTTATTTTAAGTACTGCTAATTATTAGTATAACAAAATTCTATTTTTAATCAATAAATTAATCTATTATTGTCTTAATTTTTTTAATAACTTCTAATGTAATATTATGGTTACTTTTAGTAATATATTCTAATTTTCTTTTATTCCAATCATAGCTTTTAATTTGATCTACTAAAATTACACCTTTTATTTTATCATCAGTTAAAAGAACCTCAAATGGATAATTTTTAGCGACGGATGTTATTGGACAGAACAAAACTAAGCCAATTCTTTTGTTATATTTCTCAGAAGACAAAACAAAAGCGGGTCTTCTTCCTTTTTGTTCGTGTCCTTTTGCAGGATCAAAATCTAACCAAACTAAATCTCCTTGTTTTGGAATATATATATTCTTTACCATATTTCTTTTCCAAATGGTCCACCGAAATCTATTTCTTCATGAATATTTTCTGATGTAACTTTAGCAAGTAATTCATCTAAAGTATATTCTTTTTCCTTTTGTGGTTTTATAACAATTTGGTTTTTATCGTAGTTGAAACCAACAACAGAACCTTCTTTCAATCCCAAAAAATCAACTGTTTTTTTTGGTAATCTCACAGCTAAACTATTCCCCCATTTTTTTATTTTAGTTTCAGTTATCATGTAAATAAGTATATACTTTTGTATATACATGTCAATTCTCTACCGATAAAATTGTTTATAAACCCTTAAGCTTGTGGTGGCTTCTGGGTGTGGTTTTTCGGCTAAATCTTTTTTCAAAGACCAAAGAAACTCTGGTTTAAGGTACCAGACATTTTCAAAAAAAGCGGGTATTATTTTTTTAAGATCTTGGATGGGCATTTTTTTTTAGTAGGTTAGCTTATAGGCTTTAGGAAATTAGGAAAAATTTGCTTTGCAAATTTCTTTATTTCTTTTTTATTTTAATTATTTTACGGCCAAGTTTTAAAATCATTTCATCTCCATGACTCATTAGGTCAACATCAACAACTTTTTCATCATTAATGTAGACAGCCCCTTCTTTTATTTTTCTTCGGGCTTCTGATTTCGAAGGAACAAATCCAACTTCAACTAACAGGTCTAAAATATTTTTATTTTCTTCAATATTTATCTCTTCAATATTTTCTGGCACTCCGCCTTGTTGGAATTGGGTTTTGAAGGCTTCTTGGGCTTTTTGGGCTTCTTCTGTGTTGTGGAAAATTTCTACTAAGTCAAAGGCTAATTGCATTTTTAGGTCTCGCGGGTTAACAGAACCATCTGCCATTTGTTTTCTCATTTCTGCTATTTCTTCTAATGGTTTATCTGTCATTAATTCATATGCATTGGCTATAATTCCATCTACCCAAGACATTACAGAACCGTAAACATCTTCTGGTTTTTGATCCAAGAAAACTGCATTCCCTTCTGATTTCCCCATTTTTTTACCAGAGTCATCGGCTAGAATCTTTAAAGTCAGAACAGATTTATCTTTATTGTTTATTACCTTTTGCAAATCTCTTCCTCGCATCATATTAAACATTTGGTCGTTTCCTCCGATTTCTAAATCAACATCCATAGCCACTGAATCATAAGCCTGAGCTAAAGGATATAAAAATTCATGAAGATAGATTGGTTTTTCTTCTTCTAATCTTTTTTCAAACATATCTCTATGTAACATCTGTTGTACTGTAAAATTAGAAGATAACTCAATTAAATCTCTAAAATTTAATTTATCATTCCATTCTGAATTGTATTTTATTTCGGCTGGATTTTCTCCTTCAAAATCTAGAAAAATTGATGCTTGTTTCTTGTAGTATTTAGCGTTTTCTTCGATTTCTTCTTTGGTTAATTTAGGACGAGTAGCTGTTTTATCTGTTGGGTCTCCAATCAAAGCAGTAAAATCCCCCACTAAAAATATTACTTTATGCCCAAGTTTTTGAAATTCTGAAAGTTTTTTTATAGAAATAGCATTCCCAATATGCAAAGAAGGGGCGGTTGGATCATAACCACAATATAATTTAATTTGCTTTCCGGACATAAGAAGTTTTTTTAGTTCCAGTTTATCTGAAAAGATTTGTTCTACTCCACGAGTTAAAACATTATCTATTGCTTTTTCGTCTGTGTTTATTTTCATCCCGTTAGAAATAGTCTGTTTTTGACAGACAATCTTAATTAAGCTACTAATTCCTTAATCCCGTTTTATTTTTAATTACAATCGTTATTATATCTCTCCTAATCTCTAACGGGATGCATACAAATATTTTAGCATAAAAATACCAATTCGCCAGCTGGCAAAACTAGAACGCTTTACTATTTCGTACTCCGACTACGTAGTCGGAGTACGAAATAGTATAGATGTGTTGATTTTGGAGAATTTTTTGTGTATTCTAAATACAGGAAGTAATAAATTTTTTATTTAAAGGAGATATAGATGAAAACTAAACAAAAACACCAAATGTCTTTTGGAGAAAAAGTATTGGTAAAAATCCTTGAAAAAAGCAAAATTAATGAAATACCCCATAATGAAGCCCTGAGAAAAGCAAATGAATTAAGATCAGGAGAAATTTCATTAAACGAACAGCATATTAAACTCACATTTGTGAAATAATAAATTTATAAAAACCTCGTTAATTGGATATTATTATTCAATTAACGAGGTTATTTTTTTATTTACACTATTACTTGATTTTAAGTCTATTTTCTTATATTCTTGAGGTTAGATGTATCTATAATCTTTTTTTAAAAAAGGAGTTTCAATTATGACAGACAAAAAAGAAGTCATTAAAACAGTTCCTTTGAAAAAACAAAAAGGGAAAATCTCTGATGAGGAGTATTTTCGAAGAGTTGATCAAATAAAAAGAGACAAAAAAAGAAATGTTTATAAAACATAAAAAGAGAGGTATTAAAAAATGGGAAATAAAAAAAAGATTGACTGGGAAAAACAACTTCGGAAAGACTTCCAATCAATAAGAAAAGAAAATTGGGTCCAGAAATGTATTCTTGAAATACAAAAAGATGGATCTTTATCTCTTGAAACAAAAGAAAAAATGTATGTTCAAGGAATGAATTCCAGCGAAATTGAAAAAATTGCTCTTTCAAGAATAAATATGAAAGTTGATTTGAGTCTTGTTGTTCCTGAAACAGATATTCCCTTCTTACCAAACAGAGTTCTTTTTCATTTATGATTTTGTCCCCTGTCCTGCCGGATTTTTATCCGGTAGGACTTTTTTTATTTTAACTATTACAAAAATAAAAAATAGGAGAGGTTGAACTTCTCCGATTTTTTAATTCCGCATTTTGTCCGCGTCCATTCCGCATAAATCCGCGTTCTACTAGACTCCTTCGTTTTTTAGTTCCTCCACCAATTGTTTAGCTTTGCGTGAAAGTTTAGTTGGTAATTTAATATTTAAGGTTATCAGTAAATTTCCTCTCTTTCTATCTGTTATTGGCACCCCTTTTTCCTTTACTCTTAAAATTTCTCCATGGGTGACTCCTTTTGGAATTTTAATTTCTATTTTCCCATCTAATGTTTCAACATTATATTCAGCCCCCAACAATGCATCTGTTAATTTAACTCCTAAGTCCATTGTCAAATCTACTCCTTGTTTTTTAAAGATTTTATGTGGGGTAACATGAATTTTAATATATAAGTCTCCAGGAACTCCATCAGGAATTGCCTCCCCTGCTCCTGTTAAACGAATCATTTCTCCGTTATTTATTCCAGCTGGTATTTTTATTTTGAATTCTTCTTGTTTTCTAGCAATCCCGTCTCCACGACATTCTTTACATTTTTCTTTAGGTATTTTTCCTTTACCTTGACATTTTTCACAAGTTCTCACAGTTGAAAATGATCCCAAGAAAGATTGTTTTGTCTCGTGAACTTTTCCTTGACCATTACAGGTAGAACAAGTTTCCATTGCTGAGCCTTCCTTAGCACCCGTTCCTTTACAAACTGAACAAGTAGAATTTTTAGTTAAAACAATTTTTCTCTCTATACCAAAAACAGCCTCGGCAAAAGATATTTCAATATCAACAGAGATATCAGATCCTCTTTTTTGCCTTTGACCTCTTCCCCCGAAAATATCACCAAAGATATCTCCTAAATCAAAATCAAATCCTTGGGCACCTTGTCCGAAACCACTAAAACCACCAAAACCACCTTGAGGGGCCCCGTTTCCACCAAAAGACTGTCCATAGGTATCATATTCTGACCTCTTGCGGTCATCAGACAAAACTGAGTAAGCCTCACTGGCTTCTTTGAATTTAGCCTCATCTCCATCTTTTTTATCAGGGTGATATTTATGAGCTAATTTATGAAAAGCCTTCTTAATATCAGTTTTTGAAGCCTTTTTATCAACCCCTAAAATTTTATAGTAGTCTTTATTCATCTCGTTAGAGATAGTCTGTTTTTGACAGACGATCTTAATTAAATTGTTAATTACATATTCCCGTTTTATTTTTAATTATAATAATTATTATATTTCACCAAATCTCTAACGGGATTCATAGATTTTTAAAAATTAATTTAAGTAAGATTATGATACTCCTATAAAAGGGTTTTGTAAATATGATAGCTGAATCACCTCCTGAAATTCAATACTTTCATTGAAAACATTTTTATGAATTTTAAACTTGTTTATTTTTTATAAATGGCAACTTATTTCGCGACCGCGAAATAAGTTGTCATTTAAGATTTAGTGTTAAAAAAAGGTTTTTTTATTTTTATTTTCAATTATACGATTATATATAATCGTATAATTGATAAATTAGATTTCGTACCTACAGAAATAGGTACATGGGTGGGTACATTTTTGTTTTTATATGAAAGGCAATCCTGTTTCTAATTTAGAGGTCGCAGCCTGCCTGCCGGCAGGCAGGCTCGGCATCAACAATACAAAAACGAAACTACTAAAGTTCATAGTAATGCTAGTTAAGAGCAATGATCTCCTTCTCTTCGTATGTGGGTACCTACGTTTTTTTGTTTTTTCTAGACTGCCGCGTCAATAAATTTCTAAAAACAAAAAACTCCAGTTAACTGGAGTTTTTTGTTTTTAGAAATTTCCCTCCTCGCAGAGACGGATTTTGACTAAGTCAAAATCCGTAATTTAAAATTTATAATTTATCATTTTTAATTCTCAGAAGGTTTTTCTTCTGAGGAGTCTTCTCCTTGGGTTTCGTCTTTTTTATCGTCTTCATCCGCTGGTTTATATTCAGCATCGCGAACATTTTCTCCTTGTGGGGCTTCCCCACCGGCTGAAGCTGACTTAGCTTGTTCTTCTTGCATTTTCTTCATCACTTCCTCCCCTATTTTTTGCATAGAAACGGACAGTTCTTCGTTGGCTTTTTTAATAGCTTCAATATCTTGTCCATCTTTTACTTTTTTTGCTTCTTCAATTTTTGCGTTTACATCTGATTTAACTTCTTCTGAAATTTTTGCTTCATTTTCTTTCAAAGCTTTTTCAGCTGTATGAATATATTGTTCTGAAGTATTTTTTATTTCAATGACTTCTTTTTTCTTCTTATCTTCATCAGCATGAATTTCTGCATCTTTTTTCATTTTTTCAACATCTTCATCAGTTAATCCTGAAGAAGCTTCGATTCTTATTGATTGAACTTTACCACTAGCTTTATCTGTGGCTTTTACATTTAAAATACCATTAGCATCAATATCAAAGGTTACTTCAACTTGAGGAATTCCTCTCGGTGCTGGAGTAATCCCTTCTAATATAAAGCGTCCCAGGCTCTTATTATCGCTCGCTAAAGGCCTTTCCCCTTGAGTAATGTGAATTTCTACGGAAGGTTGATTATCAGCCGCGGTAGAGAAAATTTGAGATTTTGAAGTTGGAATAGTGGTGTTTCTTTCGATTAATTTTGTAGCCACACCCCCCATTGTTTCAATACCCAATGACAAAGGAATAACATCTAGTAAAAGCACATCTTTAACATCTCCTTGTAAAATTCCAGCTTGAATAGCTGCTCCATCAGCTACAACTTCATCAGGGTTAATGGATTGATTTGGTTCTTTATTAAATAACTCTTTGACGGCATTTTTAATCGCTGGCATTCTTGTCTGTCCTCCTACTAAAATAACTTCATCTATATCTGCAATTTCGAAAGGAGAAGCTTCAACAGCTCTTTTGGTAATTTCTATTGATTTTGTAATATATTTTTCAGATAATTCTTCTAGTTTAGCTCGAGTCATTTTTATCAAAAGATGTTTAGGTCCATCTTCTCCAGAAGTAATAAACGGAATGTTAATTTCTGTCTCTTGAGCTGTGGATAATTCTAACTTTGCTTTTTCTGCTGACTCGTCTAGTCTTTGTAGAGCTAAAGTATCCTTTGAAATATCTATTCCTGAATCTTTTTTAAATTCTGCAATAATCCATTGAATAATTTCTTGGTCAATATCTCTTCCTCCCATATGAGAATCTCCATCAGTTGATTTAACTTCCACTGTATCATCAGAAACCTCCAAAACAGAAACATCAAAAGTTCCACCTCCGAAATCGAATACTACAATTTGTTGATCGTTATTTTTATTAAAACCATAAGACAAAGCGGCAGCAGTAGGTTCATTGATTATTCTTTTTACTTCCAATCCAGCTATCTTTCCTGCATCTTTTGTAGCTTGTCTTTGTGAGTCATTGAAATAAGCAGGAACAGTAATAACTGCTTCTGTGATAGGTTCACCAATCTTTGCTTCTGCATCAGCTTTTAATTTAGAAATAATCATGGCTGAAATTTCTTCAGGTCTATAATTTTTGTCTCCCATTTTTATTTCAGTTCCTCCTGTGGCTGATTTCACAATTTCAAAAGGAGCTGTGGCTTTATCCTTGTCTAATTCTTTATCGTCAAACTTATGTCCAATGAATCTCTTTATACCAAACACTGTATTCTTTGGGTTAGTTACAGCTTGTCTTCGGGCTAATTGTCCAACTAATCTTTCTCCTGTTTTTGAAATAGCTACTACAGATGGTGTAGTTCTTGAACCTTCGGCATTTTCTAAAATCTTTGCTTCCCCTCCTTCGATAATAGACATTGCTGAGTTTGTTGTTCCTAAATCAATTCCTAGTATTTTACTCATAGTATTTTATTTTAGTTAACTAATAATTTAATTTTATTAATAATGTGAAAAATCAAAGTTATAAATTATGTTCGTAAAATTAATTTTCAATTTACAATTTTCAATTTTCAATCAATGAGTTAATTTATAAATTTTCAAACACGAATTTTGGCGAATCCAAAATTAGTCAACATTGAACATTTAATCATTGAAAATTCACTGAAAATTGATAATTGATAATTGAAAATTCAAAAAATATTTTATTTTTTATTCGGAAACTTTTACTTTGGCTTCTCGAATAATTTTTCCATTTAATTCATATCCTTTTTGGACCACCTCTACTATTATATTCTTCTTAGTAGCTTCGTCAACTTTAACATTTTCAACGGAGGTATGAAGTTCATGATTAAATTCTTCGTTTAATGGGTTTATCTGTTTAACTCCATTGGATTCTAAAATAGACATTAATTGAGAATAAATATGTCGGACTCCTTGAGACCAAACCTTAAGTCCTGCCTGTCCGGCAGGCAGGTTTTCATCACTTTCATCAACATTTTTTAAAGCCATTTCAAAAGAATCCAAAACAGGAATAAGTTGTAAAATTAAATCTGTATTGGCATATTTTAGTAAATCTGTTTTTTGTTCTCCAAAATCTTTTCGAGCATTAATTAAATCTGCTTTGGCTCTTTGCCACCCTGCTAAATATTCTTGCTTTTCTTCAACAGCTTTATTTAATTTTTCTCTGAGTTTATCAGAAGTTTTATCTCCAAAAGAGTTTAGAGATTCTTCCTCTGATTCGATAATAACATCGTCAATTTCTGATTCGATAATATCATTTTCATCTGTATTTTTGTTTTTTTTGTTTTCTTCTGACATAATATATTAAAAAATTTTATAATTTTGAATTTTTAATTTTATAAATAATTTCTAATATATAATTTTTAATTTCAAAATAAAACTAAAAACTACTTTACATAAATTTTTGTAAAGTTTAAAACATTAAAAATTTTAATTTATTTAAAAATTACAAAATTTAAAAATTAAAAATTATAAAAAATATAGAGTATTTTTTATCTCTTATTCCATTGTGGAGCTCTACGAGCAGATTTCAAACCGAATTTCTTTCTTTCTTTCATTCTTGGGTCTCTCTTCAAGAATCCAGCTTTTTTCAAATCCTTCTTAAATTCTTCGTCGATTTTAAGTAAAGCTCTAGAAATTCCATGTCTAATGGCTTCTGCTTGCGCATGGATACCTCCTCCGTTTACTAAGGCAGAGACTGAATATTTACCTTCAAATTTAGCTATATCAAAAGCTTCTTTTACTATTGATTGTAATTCTTCTGTGTTAAAATATTCAGATAATTTTCCACCGTTAACAATATAAGAAGTTTTTGCAGCTTCAGTTAATCTAACTCTGGCTGTAGCTGTTTTTCTTCTTCCAACTGTTTCTATATATTTATTTGTTGTTTTAGTTGTAGTCATAATTTTTAAATAATAATTTAAAAATAAGATTTAAGATTTAAGATTTAGGATTTAAGAATTTACTCTGTAAATTTTTTTCTTAAATCTTAAATCTTAAATCCTATCTCTTAAAATTAAACTTTGTTTAATTTTCTTTTATTATCAAATTTTTCATCATTAATGGTCGTAATTTATTTCCAGGAAGCATTCCATATACAGCTTTTCTTAATATTTCTGTGTATCCTTTATCTGAAATTACTTTTTCCATATTTTCAACTTTTCTTCCTCCTGGGAACCCAGAATATTTTTGATATTCTGTTTGCTTCATTTTCTTTCTAGTAATATTTAATTTTGAAGCATTAATAACATTAACTTTAGCATCTGCTAATTCATTTTTTGTAAAGTCTGTTTTGTTTTTTCCCATTAACAAAATTGCTATTTGACTAGCTAATCTTCCTAATTTTTCTCCTCGTGCATCTATATTATATTCCATAATTTTTAAATTATTATTTAAAAATAAGATTTAAGATTTAAGATTTATGATTTAAGGATTTGCTCTGCAAATTTTTTTCTTAAATCTTAAATCTTAAATCCTATCTCTTAAAATTAAACTTTGTTTAATTTTATACTAACTCTATTTGAGCCATAGGGCTTCCATCTCCCTGTCTATGTGTTAATTTTGTAATACGTGTATATCCTCCGTTTCTTTCTTTATACTTACCAGCTAATTCATTTGTTAATTTATTAACAATCTTCATATTTTCTCCTCCTAATTTCATCATTAATAATCTTTTTGTAAAAATGGAATCTTTTTTACCTCGTGTAATTAATTTTTCAACAAAAGGTCTTAAAGACTTAGCCTTGGTCTCAGTTGTTTTTATTGATTCATTTTCTACAAGAGAAATAGCCAAAGAACGTAAAAGTGCCTTTCTTTGATTTTTTGATCTACCGAATTTTTTGTTACTGTTATGATGTCTCATATTATTTTTGCTTCAATATTACACCAAAATCACTTAAAGCTCTTTTGATTTCTTGAATTCCTTTAGCTCCTAATCCTTCCAAAGACAATAAATCGTCTTCTGTCTTTTTAACTAAACCTCCAACTGTTCGAATACTTGCACCATCTAAAGCATTTGCTGTTCTTAAAGATAAGTTCAAGGTATCGACTCTTGTTTTCAGAAAATCGTTATCCATTTCATCTTTTTTCCCTACATCTTCTTTTTCTTCAACTTGTTTCTTTTCTTCTTCTGAAATTCCAATTGACTCTTCTTCAAAACCAACAATAGCAGCCAACTGCTTAATCATTATTTCTATTGAATTTTCTAATGCTTCCTTTGGTTCAATTGTTCCATCGGTTTCTATGAAAATAGAAAGTCTGTTAAAATCTGTTCTGTCTCCAACTCTCATATTTTCAACTTCATAAGAAACTCTTCTAATGGGTGTATATGAAGCATCTAAAATCATCATTCCAATTTTAGTTCTTTCTTCTGTTTGATCTTCTTTACTTATGTATCCTAATCCTTTTTTAACTGTGATTCTCATATCCAAGGAAGCCTTGACATCTGTTAAAGTTGCTATCTCTAACTCAGGATTCATTATTTCTATTTGCCCATTAGCATCAATATCTGCAGCTGTAACATTTTTAACTCCTTTTGCTTTCAAAGTCAAAACTTGTGGCTCATCTGTTAACATCTTAATTCTTAATTTTTTGATATTTAAAAGAATTCTAATCACATCTTCCTTGATTCCACTGATAGTAGAAAATTCATGTTCAACTCCCTCAATTTCCACTGAAGTAACAGCTGTTCCTGGTAAAGAAGATAAAATTATTCTTCTTAAAGAATTACCTAATGTGTGTCCATAGCCTGGATATAAACCATCTATTTGATAAAGACCTTTAAAACCCTCGTCTTTAACGATAATAGGTTTTGATGGTAATAAAATATTATATTCAGACATAGATTGATTAGTTAAAAGTCTATAAAGTCGAAAGTCGAAAGTCAGAGCTGCTTGTCAGCAGTAGTCGAAAGTCGAAAGTCGAAAGTCGAAAGTGAAAAATTTGCTTTCCAAATTTTTTGACTTTATGGACTTTATAGACTTTATGAACTTTATGGACTTTTTTGACTTTATGGACTTTATGGACTTTTGACTCTCTTTTTAATTAATTATTAAAAGTTTTATAAATAGTACATCACTTTAAGCATTTTTGCAAATTAAAAGGCTATATTAACGACCATAAAATTCTAGAATTGTTTTGAAATCAAAGATTTCTTGACTCTCTAACTTGGGTTCAGAAATAATTTTTCCTTCTTTCTTTTTTAAATCAAAATTCAACCAATCAACTTTAACAGCATTCTTTATAACTTCTGCTAAATTTTCAAACGCTTTTTTACTTTGACTTTGTTCTCTTATACTTATGATATCTCCTACCTTTGTTTTGTGGGAAGCAATTGATAGTCTTTTACCATTTACCATAATATGTCCATGAGAAACTAATTGTCTTGCCATTGCTCTTGTAGGAGCTATTCCTAATCTATAAACAACGTTATCTAATCTTAGTTCCAGTCTCTTATTTAAAGAATCTGCTGGATTTGAATTCTCTTGAAGGATTGATTCCTTAACATATTTAGCTAATTGCTTTTCTCTTATACCATAAGAAAAACGTAATTTTTGCTTTTCAATCAATTGTAAACCATATTGAGAAGGCATCTTCTTTCTTTTCAATCTTTTGTTTCCACTCTTTCGAGCTTCAGCTAAAGCATATTTTTGTGTCTGAGTTTTCTCGAAAAGATTAGCACCTAATCTTCGACATAATTTATATTTTGTTTTTATAATCATAAATTTTTAAATTATTATTTAAAAATAAGATTTAAGATTTAAGATTTAGGATTTAAGGATTTGCTCTGCAAATTTTTTTCTTAAATCTTAAATCTTAAATCCTATCTCTTAAAATTAAACTTTGTTTAATTTTTACACTCTTCTAGGTTTCTTAGGTTTAGGTCCGTTATGAGGAATTGGTGTCATATCTTTAATTGAATCAATATGAATACCTTTTGAAATAAAACCTCTTATTCCAGCCTCCCTTCCTGCTCCTACCCCTTTTACAACGATATCAACAGTCTTTATACCTAATGATTTTGCCATATCTCCAATTAATTCACCTATTTTAGCAGCTGCGAAAGGTGTTCCTTTTTTAGCCCCTCTGAAACCTAATGCCCCACTTGAAGAATTACAAATTAAATCCCCTTTTAAATCAGTTAGGGAAATAAGGGTATTGTTATAAGTTGAACGAACATGCAAAATCCCAGTGTCTAACTTCCTTTTTGAGCCACGACTTAAAAAACGTGATTTCAAAGCACTGTTTTTTGATCCTCCTGTTTTTCCTGTCTTTTTTATAATTCTTTTTTTACCCATAATTATGTTAGTCTAAAGTCTTTAAAGTCGAAAGTCGAAAGTCTTTTTTTAAAAATCACTTTGTGATTTTTAATTTTTGACTTTATGGACTTTATGGACTTTTGACTCGTTATTATTATTTTTTATCTGCCTTTTTTCTACCAGAACCCATAGTTTTCTTCTTACCACGCAATGTTCTCGAATTTGTTCTAGTTCTTTGACCTCGACTAGGTAAACCTCTAGAATGTCTTGATCCTCTGTATGAACCAATATCAATCAATCTTTTAACATTTCCACTTATCTCTCTTTTTAAGTTTCCTTCTAGTTTTAATTCTTCAACAATCTTTCTTATCGCGTTCTCTTCTTCTGGAGTTGTATCCTTTGGTTTTTTACCATATTCAACCTTTGCTTCATCTAAAATTTTATGAGCTAATGGTCTTCCAACACCAAACAAGACCGTTAGGCCTATTTCTAATCTTTTTTCATCTGGGATTGTAATTCCTGAAATTCTCATATATTTATTTAGTAGGTTAGCTTTTAGGAAAAAATTGCAAAGTAATTTTTTTCTTATTAATCTCTGGATTGCTTCGTCGTAACCTCCTCGCAAAGACGAAAAGCTTTAGCTTTTCGTAACGAATTTTACTTTGTAAAATTCGTCTCTGCGAGGAGCCTGCGACGAAGCAGTCCATAATTTAAAATTTATAATTTATCATTTTTAATTTGAAATAATTTAAATCCAAAATTATTTCTTAACGTTGTCTTTGTTTATGTCTAGGATTTTCACAAATAACACAAACACGACCGTTTCTTCGAACGGTTTTACATTTCACACATATTTTTTTAACTGATGATTTTATTTTCATGTTATTTATTATTTTAATCTTTGAACAATTCTTCCTCTTCCTCCATAAGGATCTACTTTTATTTTAACCTTGTCCCCCACTAAAACTTTAATTCTGTGAATTCTCATTTTACCAGATAAATAAACTAACTTAGTTTCTATTTCTTTGGTATCTGGGTTTTCAATCTCAACATTAAAAAGAGTATTAGGCAGAGCCTCTACAATAGTCCCTTCTACAAATTGTTCTTCTTTATTTATCATACTTCAAAGTAACGAGAGTTATTCTAACAAAAACCCTCTCTTTTTTCAAGTGTTTTTTAATTTAAATAAAATATATAAAAAATCAGTGACAAAGTGAAATTAAAAATTCAATTTTATGGAAATTAAATTTATGCAAATAGCCTTATTTTGTTAGATATTTTCCTTTTCTAAATTCTTAATTATTTCTATTTTGCTAGTACTTCTAGGAAAAGAATTTTTCCAAAAAGGTTTAACTACAACTTCTGCAGAATCAATACTAGGATATTGAGATAATATTTCACTAGTGGTATCTTTTGCTTTACCAACAAAATCATTCTTTAAAGCTTCCTCATCAAAAAGCCATTCAAAGTTACATTGACCCTTAAGAGAGAATACAAATCTTCCCTCTACCCAAGGAGTCACATCTTTCTTATTTTTTATTTCAAAATCTAGTTCTTCCAAATTAGAAATTATCAAATCAGCTCCATCATAGTCATCAATAACATTCTCGGCTACGTATTTACTTAAATTAGATTTGTTAAAAATAATTGCATAAACAGAGCCTTTTTCTTCTACACCTACACCATCATCTAAATTCTTAGTTCCTAAAAATTTTGTTTCCGAAAAAATAGCGTCATCGTATAAGATAAAACCATCAGGAATTTGTGTCTTTATCTCTTCAGTTAGCCCAGAAATTAATTCTGTTCCTAATTGAGTTTGCATATTTATAATATCTTCATCTGAAGCAACTTTTTTAACTCCTTCAAATCCTCCTGTCATTTCCGTTTTGGAACGAGCATAAAATTTATCATATCTGTCAGAACCCTTGAATCCCGGAACAGTAAAGTCCTTTAATCCTATGTTATATTCCTCTCCGGGCTGATCAGCATATACAGTCACCTCGATAGAACCCGGAATCATTTTTCCTGTACTGTCCTCTTTTTGTCCAGGAACAACAACTGAATTTTGAATTCTAAAAATCAACCCTTCCGGAGTTTCAAAACGTGTATTTTTTATCAATCTTTGACTACTAGAATCAAAATCATTGAAAATAATTATTTCTCCTCGAGCTTTTTCTGTTACTTTTTCTTCACCTGTGACTGCTACAGCTTTTACTGAAGTTTTGTCCAACATTATAATGTCAAAAGGGATTCCTCCTGTTTCATTGTCCGAAACAGCGATATAAGAAGCATCTGTTCTTTTTTCTAGTTGTCTAGGCACTATAGAAACCTCCACACTAGAAGCAGCCAGAGATATAAATAATACAAAAGCAATCACTGCTAAAACTAAAGCAATAATAACTTTTTTAATGAAAGAAGTTGATTTTTTGTTTGCAGATCTCACATGCGAAGTTATTGATTTTCTTGGCTTTCCATTTGGTACTGGAATATCATGAATAGATCTTTTTGGTGGGGTCACATCTTGTAGTTTTTGTATCATAGCGAGTTTAGTTAAAAGTCTATAAAGTCGAAAGTCGAAAGTCATTTGACTTTATGGACTTTATGGACTTTTGACTTATTTTTAATAAATTATTTTATCCCTATATTTTAGCACGAAAAATAAAAAAATGAACACCTCAACGGGTTGAGGTGTTCATTTCTAAATATTTGTAATAGGTTTAATTTATCTGGATTGCTTCGTTGAGTGATTTTTTAATTTTTTTTAAAAAAATAAAAAAACACTCGCCTCGCAAAGACGATCGCGGAGCGACTGTTAAAAATCAAAGATTTTCATTTTCTTAATTCTTAAATCTTAAATCTTTTTTGGAAAACTATTTTTCCAAAACGGCTTTGATTCGTCTAACCCCTGCACTAGAACTCTGTTCTTTGGTGATTTTAAATCTTCCTAAGTCACCTGTGTTTTCAACATGAGGGCCTGAACACAATTCGTGAGAAAAATCACCGATTTTGTAAACTTTTACTCTATCTCCATACTTATCCCCAAAAATTCCACTGGCTCCTTGAGCCTTCGCTTCTTCAATCGGCATTTCTTTACAATCTACTGGGATCTTTTGCTCGATGGCTTCATTAACTAATCTTTCTACTTCTGCTTTTTGTTCATCAGACAATTTTTCTTCCCAAGCGAAGTCAAATCGAAGTCTTTCAGCTGTAATATTTGAACCTTTTTGAATTACTTCTGGTCCTAATACTTTTTGTAAAGCCGATAGAAGTAAATGAGCGGCTGTGTGTAATCTGGTGGTTTCTTCTGAGTGATCAGCAAGACCTGAAGCGAATTTTCCAGCTGCAGCAGTTCTAGATTTTTCTTGATGTTCTTTCATTTTGTTTTTAAAATCTTCTGCATCAATCTTTATTCCTTTTTCTTCAGCTAATTCCTGAGTCATTTCAATTGGGAAACCATAAGTTGTAAACAGAACAAAGGGATCAGTTCCTTTTTCTAATTCCTTCAATCCTTTTTCAAGAGTCTTAGAAAATTGAATTTCTTCCTTATCTAATTGTCCTAAAATAAAATCTTTATTTCTTTCTAATTCTGGATAAACATCTTTGTAATCTTCAATTACAATTAAAGCAATTTCTTTTAACCATAAATCTTTGGTGATTCCTAATTGTTTTCCAAAACGAATAGCCCGACGAATTAGACGACGAACAATATAACCTTGGTCTGTGTTTGATGGTGTTACTCCTTTGTCATCTCCGATGATAAATGTTGATGCTTTGATATGATCCGCAACTACTCTTAAAGCTTTGGTTATTTCCTCTGACTGACCGTATTTTTTCCCAGATAATTCTTCGATTTTAGTAATCAAGTTTATCCAAAGTTCTGTTTTGTAATTATCGTCTAATCCTTGCATCACTGCAGTTACTCTCTCTAGTCCTAAACCAGTATCTACATTTTGCTGAGTTAATTTTTCAAAAGAACCATTTTCTGTTTTATTAAATTCCATAAAAACATTATTCCAAACTTCTACCCACAAATCGTTGTCATCATTAAATGACTGAGGGATTTCGTCTTCTGGACCAACCCAATAAAAAATTTCTGAATCAGGACCACAAGGACCGGTTTCTCCAGCTGGTCCCCACCAATTAGCTTTTTTGTCTAACTTGGCGATTCTTGCTTCTGGAATTCCGTGTTTTTCAAAAATCTCTTTCCAGATTCTATAGGCTTCCTCATCAAAAGGTGCTACCTCATCTCCTTCGAAAACAGAGACGGCTAATCTCTTAGGATCTAAACCTAACCATTCAAGAGAAGTTAAAAATTCCCAAGACCATTCTAATGATTCTTTTTTAAAGTAATCCCCGAGAGACCAATTCCCCATCATTTCAAAAAAAGTATGATGAGTAGTGTCTCCCACTTCTTCGATATCAGTAGTTCGTATAGCTTTTTGAGCATCTACTAAACGAGTTCCTCCTGGGTGTTTTTCTCCCATCAGATATGGAACTAAAGGATGCATTCCAGCTGTGGTGAATAATACAGTAGGGTCGTTTTCTGGAATTAAAGAAGCACTAGGAATAATAGTATGCCCTTTTGATTCAAAAAATTCTAAATATTTTTGTCTTAATTCTTTTGCTTTCATAATAGTTTTGTTAATTTCTGGACTGCTTCGCTATCGCTCGCAGAGACGAAAAGCTTTGCTTTTCGTAACGGATTTTGCTTCTCAAAATCCGTCTTTGCGAGATTCAATTTTTTGTTAAAAAATTGAATCATGGCAATCCAGAACTTATTAATTTTTAATTCATTGGAAATAGGGTTGCAGAAGCAACCCTTATGGCAATAGCGAATTTTTTGTTTAAAATTTTCATATAATTAAAGACAGTATACAATAAAAAAAAGAACGGCTCAACGAGTTGAGCCGTTCGGAAACAAAAGGTTTAATATAATTTGTTTATATTTTGCGGTTTTTCTTTATATTCCATATAGGAGCCTATAAAAAGACAAACTCCCCAAAAAACATAAAAAAACAAGAAAGACCACAAAAAACTATCCAAAACTCTATAATAAAAAACAACAGAGACTATAAACGAACAAAAACAAAACTTTAAATTTGTTTTTATTTTACCCAATGATGGGTAAATAAAATAAAACATAGGTGACAAAATTACATTTAAAAAAATTTTCAAAAACTTCAAAGAACACCTCCCTTACTTAAATTTATTTAAAATTTTAAAATCTAATTTAAGGTCATCACGACTATATGAATTATATAGTACAACAGCTGGATGAAGCAAGGGAATAATTTTTATTCCAAGTTTACTCTGAAAAACTTTTCCGTGCATTTTGCCTATTGGTTCTATTTTTTCCTCTAGGCTAAATTTCTTCATTATGTATTCCGCTGAATACCTGCCTAGTGTTGCGATTATTTTAGGCTGTATAATTTCAATTTGTTTATCTAAAAAGGGTCCATAAATCTCTATTTCTTCTTTGGAAGGGTCACGGTTATCCGTAGGTCTATCTTTTACTATATTTGTAACATAAACTTTTTTTCTATCTAATTTAATTGATGCCAATAATTCATCTAAAACCTTACCAGAGGCCCCACAAAAAGGCTTACCTGTTTGAGCTTCCTTTTTTCCTGGAGCTTCTCCGACAAACATAATTTTAGAATCAAGGCTCCCCTCTCCAATGACAGGAAAAGCTTTATTTAAAATTCTTTCACTATAAAGAGGAGATTTTTTTAATTTTAGAAGCTTCCTTTCAATTTTCTCCATCTCTTTTATTTTATCCATATATTTATATAAACAATTAAACTATTCCAATCGATTGGACTAGCTGCTTAATATTTTAGGTTTTTTTACAAGGTTGATTTTATTTCTTAATTAAAAGTCTCCTGTGCTTCCCCACATTCCATCCCCTCTTGTACTGTCATTTAAAAAATCAACCTCTATAATGTTAGGAGTAACTATAGGTTGAATAAGTATTTGGGCTATTTTCATATCTCTTTTCACTTCAAAATCTTTATCTCCCAAGTTCTTAAAAGTAAGGGTTATTTCGCCACGAAAACCAGCATCAATCACTCCAGCAAGACAATGTAAATTATCTTTAACTGCCCGACCACTCTTATCCCATACCAAACCAACTAATCCTTCTGGTATTTCTATTTTTATACCAGTTTTAATACTTTTTATTTCCCCTACTTTTATAACTAATTCCTCAGCAGACCTAAGGTCTAAACCAGCATCTCCTTTGTGAGCATAACTCGGCGAAGTCATATCGGAGTGCATTTTTATTATTTTTAGATTCATGGTAATTATTTAATTAGAAGTACAATCTCAGTATTATGTTAAGAAGTACGACCTCGGTATTAACAACACAATACAAATTACTAAAGGTTACAGGTATACACGTTAAGAGGTCGGACTTCTAGGAATAATTTGTGAAATATGTTCTAAAATCATTTTAACTGAAGGTGACCTATCAGATAAATAAGAACGATTTTGAATAATTTCCTGAAAAATATTTTTTAAATCTTTTTCATTGTTTTGCTTGAATTTAATATATAAATCTTTTTCTAAATTATTTAAAAATTGAATAGCTCCAGCCTTGTCAGCTTTATCATTTGTGGTTTTAGGTAAAAAAACTTTAATTAAATCAAACCTTTCTGAAATACTTGCTTTTAAAAAATCATCTACAAAATCATTAGTTAAATTATCCCTCTGAAATTTAACAATTTGCAAACGAGATTTAAGAGTAGTTAAAAGATTTTCAGAAGAATGAATTATTAAAAATATATGAGTATTTTCAGTTGGTTCTTCAAACATTTTTAGTAAAGAATTTTGAGCTTCGTTGGTTATAAAATTTGTTTGGATAATTATGATTTGTTTATCTCCAGCCAAAGTCTTTTTTGATTGAAAATCTTTTATAACTCGCCCATCATTAATCCCAAAACTATCAAAATCCCCTAGATAAAAATCTGGGTTAGCGGAAGTTTGAAAATTTAAATCATTTTCTAAAAAAAGTATTAATTCTTTAAAAACAGATTCTTTTTCTCCTTCTAGGAGATATGCATGATGTAGATTCTGAGGGTTTAAAAACATATTTTTTAGGTTTTAGTAGGTTAGCTTTTAGGTTATTAGGAGAAAAATTTGCTTTGTAAATTTTTCCTAAAAGCTAAAAGCTAAGTTTACCTAACCTACTAAACTAGTAATTCTTTGAAATAACTGACCTTCGATAAACATCTAAATGTTTTAAAGCAACTCCTGTTCCTTTAGAAACACAATAAAAAGGATCTTTTGCCAAGCAAGCTTTTACTCCAGTTCTTCTATAAACTAATTCAGGTAAATTTCTTAATTGAGAAGAACCCCCTGTCATAATTATTCCTCTTTGAACAATATCAGCAGATAATTCTGGTGGAGTTTCTTGAAAAACAGATTTAATAGCACGAACCATTTCTCTTAATTCTTTACTTAAAGCTTTGGATACTTCATTAGTACTTATTTCAATTGTTCGAGGCAATCCAGAAATAAAATCCCTTCCTCTTATTTCCATAGATAGCTCTTCTTCTAAAGGTAAAGCTGACCCGATTTGAATCTTTATATCTTCTGCGGTTTTGTCCCCAATTGATAGATTGTATTTTCTTTTAACAAATTCAATAAGAGCTGAATTCATTTTATCACCTGCACATTTAACTGAAGTAGAAGCCACAATACCACCTAGAGAAATAACAGCCACATCAATAGTTCCTCCACCAATATCAACAATCATATGCCCTCCAGCCTCTTCAATTGCTACCCCAGCTCCTATAGCTGCTAGAATAGGTTCTTTAACTACAAAAGCCTTTTTTGCTCCGGCCTTAATCGTAGCTTCAACTACAGCTCTTCTTTCTGTTGAAGTAATTCCAGCAGGAACAGAGATAATAACTTCGGGTTTAAAGAAATTGAACTTTCCTAAAGCTTTGTTTATAAAATAACGAAGCATAGCTTCGGTTACCCGATAATCAGCAATAACTCCATTTCGCATTGGTCGATATGTAATAATTGATTCAGGAGTTCTTCCTATCATTTTTTTAGCTTCGCTCCCTACTGCTAAGATTTTATTATCTATTTCAGAAACCGCCACTACAGATGGCTCACTTAAAACTATTCCTTTTCCAGGAAGATAAACTAGGGTATTGGCTGTTCCTAAATCTATTCCTAATTTTTTTATAAAAAATGACATATTTTTGTTTATTTACTTATTCTTTTTTTCTTTTAATTTCAGCCCCTATGTTAGATAATCTTTTTTCTATTTTCTCGTATCCCCTATCGATATAATAAACATTTGATATAGTTGATTCTTTTTCAGCCACGAGAGCAGCAATCACAAAAGCAAAACCAGTTCGAATGTCAGGACCCTCTAATTCTCTTCCTTTTATTTGAGTGGGTCCCTTTACTGTTACTCGATGAGAATCCCACATTTTTATATTTGCCCCCATCTTAACTAAATCACTAATATAATTCAAACGTCCTTCAAAAATTGTTTCGAATATAAAAGATTCGCCCTGAGCTTGAGTCAAAAAAACTGTCATAGGAGATTGCAAATCTGTTGGAAAACCTGGATATTCGTGAGTTTTAATATTGAAAGCTTTATAATTTTTTAGATTTTTATTATTTACTTTAATGTAGTCTTTACCTACTTCTAAATCTACGCCAGAATCCTTTAACGCTTCTATGACAATTTCTAAATGATTAGGATTACAGTGCGTAATTTCTAAGTCAGAAGCACACAAGGCTCCTAAAATTAGAAAAGAGCCAGTTTCTAAACGGTCAGGAATGGTTTCGTAAACTTTATCTTTGGCTTCTAATAAACCTCCTCCTTCAATCTCTAAGGTTGGTGTGCCTATTCCTTTAATTTTTGCTCCACATGTATTTAGCCATTCTATTAGAGAACCAATTTCTGGTTCCATAGCTACATTTTTCAATATAGTTTTTCCTTCTGCCAAAACACCCGCCATGATAAATGTTTCTGTAGCAGTTACAGATGGTATTTTGAAGAATATATTGGCTCCTTTTAATTTTCCATTTTCAGTTTTTAAAAAATATTTTTCATCGTGGTGGTCAATAGTGGCTCCCATTTTTTCAAAACCCTCTAGAAATAAATCAATGGGTCTAGCCCCTATAACACAACCTCCAGGATGAGGAAAAACCAACTCACCAAAACGAGCCAAAACAGGACCACTGAAAATAATTGAAGCTCTCATTCTTTTTGAAGCTTCTTCGTCTATTTCTTTAGATTCAATTTTTTTAGTATCAATAAAATATTCTCCTTCTGACTCTTTATTCATTTCTATTTTTAGACCTTTGAATATTTCATCTAAACGATTTAAATCTTCTATAAAAGGAACATTTTTGATACGGAAACCGTCTTTGAACAAAACAGAAGAAGCCATCACTGGTAAAACAGCGTTTTTAGCTCCGTTTACCCTTATCTTTCCAGATAAAGTTCTTTTATTTCCTAATCCTTCTATAATAAATTTATCTTTCATATTAAAACTAATCATACGATTTTTTAAAACAATTTACAATTGATTTTAATCTAAGTAGTGGTAAAATTAAAAAATGCAAAAAATAAAAAAAGAAAAAAGCTCATTGATGCTTATAGGTGTATTAATATTAATTTTAGGAGGATTATTTTATTTTAACTACGACAAAAAACAAAAAGGTTTTTTGCAAATTAATAGTTTAGACGAAACTCTTACTGTCTATATAGATAATGTAAAAGAAGATTCAAAAAACAATATTAATCCAGAGTTCAAAATTAAAAAAGGAATTCACAGTGTAATAGTACATAAAGAAGGATATTGGCCTTGGACTAAAGAAGTTCAGATTCTTGGAGAAACTACTCTTGAATTAAATCCATTTTTTATCCCTCAAAATACTAGTGGTTTTATGATTGGAAAAACTGATCCTGAGTATTGGGATATCTGGTCTCTTTTCCAAAAAGATTTAATTTCAGCGGATGCTTTGAGTACAATCTCTACTATAGAAATCAAAGACCAAATAACAGCTGTTGATTTTTACAAAAACAGAACAGATGTTGTTTTGATGTCTTTGGCTGATGGGGTTTATGCTTTAGGGGTTGATTACCAAACAGAACAAAATCTACAACCAATTTACAAAGGAAAAAATCCTACTTTTGTAAAGAAAAACGATGATTCTATCTATATAATGGATAACGGGAATTTAATGGAGGTTAGTTATTAAATAATTTATTAAACAATAAATTATTTAAAATTTTTAATTTTTTAATTTTTAATTTTTAAATAAATCTCAATTTTTAAATTTTTAAAAAAATATAGGGCAACTCAGTTGAGTTGCCCTGTTTTGTGTTTTTGACATGTTTTTATGTCTTTTACGGAGAAAGAATCAGATAGAGACCACACACTGAAGATATATATTTCGAAAGGTTCCTATGGCTTTTTTCATATGTTTTTCTGCCTCCTCGATTGAATATTTCAATGGTGTGTGAAAATTCACAGAAACACCAAAATTTGTTCTCATTTTCCAGCCGACAGAATCAACCATTCGATTAAGAACAATTTTAAGATCACCATAAGAGCCATTCATTTTCATAATATCGATACCCCTATCATCTGGATTTTCACTATTAACTTCTTCCCAAATGACCTTAATTTCTTCGGTGCCTTCAATGATATTTTTGTTCTGACAATGCTTTTGAATAAGCATTTTCATATTTTTTTTGTTTCTCACTTTTGACCTCCCTGAGACCTTTAATCCACAGAGAGTGTCTTTCAGTTCTTCGCGACTCATTTTATCCAAATCCATTTATATTCCTCCGATTTTTATTACGTATTTTAAAAACTACTTCCCCAAACCTGCCTTTAATCTAATACACGATTATTTATTTGTCAATTTTTTCTATCTTAATTTATTATATTCATCAACAGATAAATGAATATCATTTAAAACTTTTCTCAATATACCTTTACTCATTTCTTTGTTATGGATGGAAATCACAGTAGTTCTTCCATCTATATGTTCAAAAAATAAATGAGAACCTTCTGCATCACGTTTTTTAAAACCTAAACTTATTAGAATTTTTATAAACCTTTTGGGTTTAATAGGTACAAGTTTAGGCATATTCTATTTCTAAATTTTGAATGCCGATAAATCTGCTTTTTCTTAAATCTTTAATGTCTTTTTTAGTATTTCGAAGACAAAGTTTTAAAACTTTTTGTAGATTTTTTAACATTTTTTCTTGGGTTTTTCCTTCAGCATAGCAACTTGGAACAGTAGGAATAGACCCGATAAAAACACCGTCTTCGTCTTGCTCAATATAAACTGTAAAAAATTGATTTTTCATTACTTAAATTATATAAGTTAGGAATATAAAGTCAAACAAAATAAATTTTAATATTTCAACAATTACTATATAATTAAATTATGAATATTATCACTGTCATTCCTATTTATAGAAATAATTTTCAGAAACCGGCTATATTTTTTAGTCAGAGGGATTTTAGTGTTGGGTCTATTGTCTTAGTTCCCTATTCAAAAACAGATAACCCTAAAAATATAAAGGAAAAACCTGCTCTGATTATAGAAATAGATGATTTGAAAAGTCAAAAACAATTTTTAAGAAAAAATGATATTCCAATAAATAAAATGATTAATGATTTTGAATTTAAATTTCTTCTCTTGGAGATTATTGAAGATATTAAAACTAAATCTAGTAAAATTAAAAAACCTGTGGAGTTTTCTCTAGGAAAGCTATTCACTCAAAATATAAAAAAAGAGCTAAACAAAATTTCAGAGACATCAGATAAATCTAATATAGAAAAATATATTAAAAAAATTGATACTGATTTTATTAGTCAAAAACTAAGACCTTTTTTGAAAAAGAAAATTATAAAAAATGAAAATAAAAAAGGAATCCAGTCTATTGAAAATCTATTAATCTCTCAAAATAATAATAAGAAAAGCTCTCTTCACTCGGAAAAGCATTATTTAGTATCCGAAATAAGAGAATATTTTGGAGAAACAGCTAAAAAAGGTAAAGGTTCTTTTAGTTTTTATTTAGGATTTTTTAAGAGAATTCCTGTGTCCACTATTTATCAATATTGGTCCGAAGTTAAAGAAAGCCGAAAATCTAT
Source organism: Patescibacteria group bacterium (assembly GCA_018817595.1). Taxonomy (GTDB): domain Bacteria; phylum Patescibacteriota; class Minisyncoccia; order Phycocordibacterales; family UBA12079; genus JAHITU01. Next base: position 16,379 of record JAHITU010000002.1, on the reverse strand, counting down.
CAAAGCTCAACAGAAAATATTTTGGTGGAAGATTGGGCAATTATTAAAGAAAAATATAAAATGAAAATAGTGCGATTAATCGCACTATTTTAGTAAATAATTAATTAAAAAAAATAAAAAATTACTAATTTTCTATTTTTTGTATTCTTCGGATGTGTCTTTCTTCTTCTGAAAATGGTGTTTCTAGCCATAATTTAACAGCTTCTTTTGCATGGTCCTCAGTCAAAAACCTAGCTCCTAACGATAAAATATTGGCATCATTATGCTCACGGGATAGTTTTATAATATCAAAATCTAAAAAGTTATAGACTGCTGCTCTTACATTTTTAAAACGATTAGCTGTCATTGCCTCACCTTGTCCTGACCCTCCTAAAATAATAGCTTTGAATTCATCGGGGTTTTCTGAAACTTCTTTTGCGACTGGCTTTATGAAATCAGGATAATCATCCTCTGAATTATACTCAAAAGCTCCTTTATCTTCTATCTCGTAACCTAGTTCTTTTAAAAAGAACTTTAAGGATTCTTTTAATTCAAATCCGGCATGGTCTGTGGCTAATAATATTTTTTTTGGTTTTTGCATATCTTTTTATTATTTTATTTTTATTATAAAATTAATATTTTTCCTTTTTATTATACACTACTTTTTAATATGACGGGAAGGGATTGCTAAAGCAATCGTCGTTTCTGGATTGCTTCGTTGAGTGGGATTTTGGTTTTTGCAAAAACCAAAATCCCACTCACCTCGCAAAGACGAACCACAAAAGTGATTTGTCTTTGCCTTTTTAATTTAAATTTTCTCCTGCTTTTATAACATGTTTTATTAAAGTGTTAGTATAACCCATTTCGTTATCATACCATATCAAGACTTTCACAAGATTCCCTCCTACTACTTTTGTCAAAGATAAATCTACCAAGGAGGCGTATTTATTATTTATGATATCAGAAGATACAATTGGGTCTTTTGTAACGCCATAAATACCTTCCCACCTTTTGTCTTTTGTAGCTTCTTTTAAAATTAAATTAATTTCTTCGACTGTTACATTTTTTTTAGCAATAAAAGTTAAATCAATTATAGACCCTACGAGAGTAGGCACTCGAATAGCCATTCCGTCAAATTTACCTTCTAGTTCTTTAATAACTAAGGTTGTGGCAATGGCTGCTCCGGTAGTGGTTGGAATTATATTCTGAGCAGCAGCTCTTCCTTTTCTGAAATCTTTTTTGTTAGTTGAATCTACTAATCCTTGGGTTGCAGTGTAGGAATGGATTGTATTTAATATCGCCTTTTCTACTCCTATTTTTTGATTCAAAATTTGCAAAACAGGACTGACAGCATTGGTTGTACAAGAACCATTAGCACTAATCTGACAAGTCTTTAATTCTTCGTCATTGATTCCCATTAGAATAGTCTTGCCATTTAAATCATAATTAGGTATTGTGGAATCCTCTCTGGATAGAGGTTTATCATCTTTGGCTGGGGCACTCAAAACTATTTTTTTTGCTCCTGCTTTAATATGAGCACTGGCTTTTTTATATGTATTAAAAACTCCAGTTGACTCAACAACTATATCAACACCTAAATCACCCCAAGGTAAGTATTGTGGGTCGGGTTCACTATAAAAAATAGACTCATCTAGAATTAAATCATTAGAAACTCCATAAGCCGTATCGTATTTTAGTAGGTAATTTAGATTATCTATAGATGACAAATCATTAACTGCCACAATCTCTATTAAAGGTTCTGATTGAGCTAAGCGATAAAAAGCCCTTCCTATTCTACCGAAACCATTAATAGCCACTCTTATTTTGTTATTTAAATTATTCATTTTCTATTTCTTTAAATCTAATAGTGGGACTTGTTTCTTTAAAAAATTCTTTAGTTTTTGAAAAACCATCTTTCATAATATTTGAAAAATCAGATATTTTATTTTTTAATATTTCCATTTTACTTGCATCATTTTCTTGCATTTCTTCCAAAACAAATTCCTTGTTAGAGTATTTTATAGAAGCTAAAGAGTTACCTCCTGATATTTTTTCGAAAGTGTTTAAAACAATTCTCTTAGCTTCTCCTGCTGAAAAAATAATAAATCTAACAAAAGTATTTTTTTCACTATCTTCATTTAAGGAAATATCTGAAACACTTTCAACAATTGTTCCAACATTTTCATCAGTCTCTAAAGAATTATCTCCTGAAAAGTTTTTAATCCTTTTCCAAATAAAATTGAAAGCACCATAAGAACTATCTGCCATATTACCAATTATTCCATAAATTCCTGTACTTAATATTTGAGCTATATTGATTTCTCCTTCAGTAACAGGACTAGAGGTTTCTTCTAAAACAAAAGGTGATAAATCTATTAAGTCAAATATAAATTCTTTGGTTTTGTTTATTATTTTATTGATATTTCTGTAAACAACCTCGCCAGATTTATCTAAGCTATTAGTGAAAACTTGAGTAATTTGTCCATCTCCTGCGGCTCCAATATTTCCAAGTAACTCCCTTATATTTATAGACAATATCATAGCAGTTACTTGTTCGGCCACTTCAGATGTAGTTTCAATCACAGCATTAACACTGTCCCCAATTACTTCAGCAGTGGTCTCAAATGCAGTATCAACTGTTTCTTGAACAGCCTCTGCTGAAGTATCAATAGTATCAACAGTAACTTCGACAGCCACATCAATTGTTTCTTGAACAGCTTCTGCTGAAGTATCGATAACATTAGTTGCTACCTCTAATATATTTTCAATAATTCCTACCTGAGGAGTTGTGATTGCAATTTCTTCATTAAGGGTAGTTGTAGCAACTTCTTCTGGAGTTATGGTTGCTTCTTCTGTTTCTGTAGGAGTTGTGATTATTTCCTCCTCTTCTGCGGGGGTTAAAGTTGTTGTTTCTACTGTTCCAATAGGTGTTGTGTCAACTACTTGCTCTACATCTGGTACAAGTCCGTAATCATAAACGATTACTTCTCTTGTGGCTGTCGCTGTATTTCCAGCTTCATCAGTAGCTGAATAAACTACGAAGTAGGACCCCTTAGTTTCTGTATCAACTACATCACCCCCAATATTAACTCCTAACCCTTCACTTATGTTATCACTAACCCTTGCACCTAAATCAACATAACTTGAACCGATTTGGATTAAAGCAGGATTATTTCCTTGAATTACAATTAGTGGGGCTTGATTATCTACTACTCCATTTGATGTTACTTTGTCTTCAACTGTGGTTTCTACAACAGGAGTAGTTGTAGCAGTTGTTTCGGTTGTTGTTGCAGTAGTTGTAGTAGTTGTGGTCTCTCCACCAATCACAATATCTGAGATAATAGTTGTTTCTTTAATCTGTGGTTTAACAATAGGTTCGAAATCACCAAATTCACTTTCTTCAACTTGAAGAACTTTTCCAATCAAAGAAGAATAAGCTGATGCCACTGTTCTTTTCTTTGTTTCTGCTTGGGCAAGCTTGTCTGCTTTGGCTTTTTTAATTTTTTGTATTTCTTGGACTTCTTTTAAATAAACAATTTCTGTGTCGATTACTTCTGCTAATTCTTCAGATAAATATTCACTTAGATCTTTTCCATTCAGAATATTTTTGGCAATACTGATATTTTTTTCTCTTATAAATTCATCCCAAACTCTGTTTTCTATGGCAAGAGTTACATATTGATATGACACATAAAAATTATTTTCATCCTCAGTAATTTCGGTAATTTGTAATTTAGAATCAAATTTATCAAAATCTGTATTTAGTATTTTTGCAACATCGATTTCTTTTTTGGTAATAGTTGATTTAATAGGATTAATAGCTCGTGTGTCTTCACTGGCTCCTTCTCCTAAAGTAATTAATTTTTCTTCTACTTTTACTGCTTTTGTAATTAATGATTCTGGCCGAGCAAAAATAGCAGATGGAATATTTTCTTTGACAAAATATTCTGTTCCGTCTTGAGTAGTTGTTGTAACTGGAACTGTTTCAGTTGTTTGAGATTCTTCTGAAGTGGTTGTTATTGTTTCGTCAATTATGGCAGGAGTTTCACCACTTACAGCTTCTAAAATATTTGCTTGTGAAAAATCACTTAGATTAATTGCTTGTTCTTGAGCTGTCTGCAAATTGACATCAGTAGCTTTAAGAAAATCAGTGTTATCAACACCAAATAACCCTACTATCAAACCAACGGTAGTGATTACAGTATTTTTAATTATCTCTATAAAGTTATTTAGCATAATTAACCTAATTTATAGGTATATTTTTCTTTAAATATAAAGTGATACTCAGAGATATTCTCTTCCTTTAATATAAATATTATATCAAAAAATATAGATAAAAATAAACATTTTAGTGGATAACTAAACCCTCTAAAACGCTTATATTATAACATTTTTTTATTATATTTTAAAATCTTTAAATTAAGTGAAATTAAATGGTTTTTGTTTAAAAATAAACTGTTTTTAAACCACCTGTAGGTGTGGGTTCCCCCAGCACCTTGAATTAAAGTGTTTATTTTTGTTTTATAAAATGTTATTTATTTCTTATAAGTTATTATTTATACCATTAAAACAAAGTGCTGGGTTGCAAAGACGAATTATTAAAGATAAATCGTAAAAAACAAAATCACTTGGACCTTCTTGATCCAAGTGTCGATATTGTTTAACTATTCCAATCGATTGGAATAGTTATGGTAATTATTTAAACGGTCGCGATGAAACTCTGGGTCGCCGCGCTATCGCTCGCGAAGACGGAATTTGAGACGGAAAGGGAATGATTCCCCAGCACTTTGTTATATAGTATAAATAAAGTTTATAAAGAAATAAATAATAATTTAAACTAAAGTAAATAGCTTAATTCAAAGTGCTGGGTCGCAAAGACGGAAAAATAGAGGTGGTGGTTGAGAGGATAAATATTAGGAGTAGGAGGGTTAGGATTTTTTTTCATTGGTTTAAAATTAAATTAACTTGCTTTTTTTTTGAGCTTTGTTATTATTTAGTTATTAGTGCTTCTTTGGAAGCTCCGAGAAACTCCGCTTCGGCGGGGTTTTGATTTTTTATTATCTATTCTAAACTTAATTTTAGACCTAAAATATTGGAAACTTTTCCAATAAAAGCTAAAGTAGGATTACTATCTCCAGATTCAAATCTTGAAATAGCTGATTGTTTTGTACCAATAGCTTTAGCTAAATCTTTTTGAGTTAAACCTTTTTTTATTCTTTCTTCAATAATCTTTTCAATCAAAGTAAACTCTACACCAAGTTTTTCGTACTCTTTTTTAACCTCCTTATCTTTCAATATTTCTTTTTTAAATTGTTTATATTCATTCATAATATTAATATAACATATATGTGATATCATTGCAATTGTTTTAATTTTGAATTAGCTAATTTTAATTCATTTAAAGGTATCTTGTTCGTCTTTTTAACAAAAATATGCAATAAAAATATATCTTCTTTATAAAAAGCATAAAATATACGAATCTTCTGCTGTCCATAAATTCTTAATTCGAACAAATTTTTATCAATTTTCTTTGAGTGAGGTAATCCTAATTTAAAATTAAATTTTTCTAAAAGATCTATTGTTTTAAGAACCTTGGCAATGGTGCTTTTTTCTAATTTAGAAATAAATTTTTTTATAGATTCATCAAAAAATATTATTTTTGTTTCCATAAATATATTTTAGCATAAAATATTTAATACTAAATATGGGGATATTGAGAAATAGTTTATGAAGAGATTGCTTCCCTCCTCATCCCTGCCTGCCCCTGCGCGCCAGCAGGCGTGGGTAGGCAGGGGCGGGCAAGCTGTCGTATCTCTTGCAGAGATGATAAATTTCTGGATTGTTTCGCTTCACTGCGTTACGCTCGCAAAGACGAAAAGTTTTGTTTTTCGTAACGGTTTGTCGAAGGTAAACCGTCTTCGGGAGGAAAGAATTTAATTTCCGAGAAATTAAATTCTTGACGTGGCGATCCAGAAATCTAATTAAATAATTTATCAAATAAATCATTCCATTGTGGGTTTTTGTCTTCAATTAATTTCAGTTTATTTTTTCTTGAACCACCTTTGATTTGTTTTTCTCTTTGGATTGCACCTTCCATCGATTCTCCTGTTTCAAAATATACTAATTTATGAATATTGTGTTTTTTAGTAAAACCATCAATTAAATTATTTTTATGTTCAAAAATCCTCTTTTGTAAATTAGAGGTTACTCCTGTGTACAAAGTTCCATTCCTTTTGTTTGCAAGAATATATACACAGGGAATTTTTTCAGATTTCATTTTGGTTTTGGGGTTATTTTTTTAAAATTCTGGACTGCTTCGTCATTTCGCTACGCTCCATTCCTCGCAGAGACGGGAAGATTTTTATTGTCTCAGAATGTTTTCTAGGGCTTCGATTCGGGATTCTAGGGATTGGGTTTTTTGTTTTAATGAGGCGTTTTCTTTTTCTAATTGAGTTGTTCTGTCTTCTAGGCGAGCAGAACGATATTCGATAGTTTCTCCCCAATTGATTAAGTCTTTTACAGCTTCTAATAACACAGCAGTGAATTTTCCGTATTGAACCGATTTAAGACCGTCATTATCTGTGGAAACTAATTCTGGGTAAACTTTTTCTACTTCTTGGGCAATGAACCCAATTTGATCACCTGTGCCAAAAGTGGAGTCTTTCCATTCAAATTTTACACCACGAAGTTTTTGGATGTTTTGAAGGGTGGCTGAAGTTTGACTTAGGGGTCGCACCCCTCCGTTCGTAACCTCACTATAAGGGGAACGACCCCTTGTCAAATTACGGATATTTGTTTTCAGGCGGATGTCGGAGGCGTCGGTGATGCCGTAGGCTCGTAGAGTTCCTTGAACATCTAAGGTGTAATCAGGAGAAACTGTACCTCCGATTCCTACATTACCTAATGCCAACAATGAATTTTCTACCACTAAATTACCCTTGTCTTGGATTTGACTGACAACAGAAGGACAACCATCATCAGAACAAACTCGCAAGTTTTCATTCAAAACAGAAACATCTCCTCCTGATGCAGAAATGGTTAAGTCCCCTGTTGCCGAAACATTAAATTCAGAATACAAATCATCGTCATAAGAAATCCTCATTTGTGGATCGGATTGAGATTCGTAAACATCCATTATTCTGCCTGGGGCAGGGGTTCCCACTCCTAAGGCTCCATTAATATAAGCAACATTTTCTACGATTAAGTTACCTGTTCCTCTAGTTAATTTTTCGAAATTCTGGACTGCTTTGTCATTGCGTACCTCTCCACTCCTCGCAGAGACGACTGATTGAGGAGTTGAAATTGTTGGGCAAGCTCCCCCTGAACAGATTTGCATATTATCATCAGGTAAACGAATATCTTTTCCAGCAGTACTTATAGACAAATCCCCTACTGCAGACACTTTAAATTCAGCCAAGTTTTCTTGATCATAGGCCAATTTCATTTGAGGTTCTCCAGTGTCGTTTAATACCTGCAAAGTATCTTTACTATAAGAGATATTATCAGAGCCAACTTTCAAAGCTAACTCTTTAATAGCATTCAACATTGTCCAGAAAATCGGATCAGATTCAACTGAAAGGAAACCGTCTTTTCCTTCTTTGACTGCTTCGGGAATTACCTTTTGAACATCTTGAGCGATTAATCCTACATATTCCCTATTAGATGGAATTCCTCTTTCGTTGTCTGGTTTGTAATTAAAGTAAGATGGATAAAGCCCTTCTAAAGCTGACAAACCACGAGTAAAGTCTCCATTAACATTCTTTAGTCTTTCATCGGAATCGACTGTCCATGTAGCTGTTCCTGGTTTTGCGGCTGAGTCTGTTGAAAGTTGTAATTGGTAGGATGGATTATCTATTCCCATTCCGATGTTCCCTGTTTGGTCGTCTACAACAAAGAAAGAGGCGTTGGTTGAGGTGGCTACAGCAAATAATCCTTGAGGAGTAGTCGTCCCAATTCCAACGTTGCCAGAAGTTGAATTAATGTACATAACAGAGTTTCCAGCATAGTTATCCTTGAAATTATGTGCAACTGTTGCGTGATAATTAACTATTCCAGTTCCTCCACTAAAAATTGACGTACCAACATTATTGTTTAACCAAAAGCCAGTATTAGGACTCGTTGTTTTAAAGTCAGTTGCAGATACTTTCCCATTTGTCATTGACCATTTATCTGTACCACCCTGATGAATTACTACAACATCATCTGAACTCTCATAAAACCCAGTATCACCATCTCCAAAAGTTAAACCACTGCTCAAAATCCCCGGTGTTCCGCCTAAGTGTAAGAGAGATTGAGGGGTGGTTGTGCCGATTCCGACGTTGCCTGAACTTAAATCCCCGTAAATAGCATTTCCGATGTTTAAATGATTAGAAGTATCAACTGCAGGAGTGTCTATATTATATCCGATTAGAATATTACTAGCTCCAGTTGTAATACTATCTCCGGCTTGATGTCCTATCAATATGTTATTATTACCACCTGTTCGTATAGCTTTACCGGCGGCATTTCCAATAAAAACATTATTTGAAATATTAGATGCTCCAGTGCTACCACTTCCAGCCTCTTGACCAATAGCAACATTTGAAGAACCAGTCTGATTATAAGTTAAAGCATTTGAACCAAAAGCTGTATTGTAATTCCCAGTAGTATTACTAGATAAAGCAACATAGCCAAAACTAGCATTTCTTGAGCCAGAAGAATTAGAGAATAAAGAATAATAACCAAAAGCACTATTTCTTTCCGCATTTGTTGCTGACATAAGAGCTTTCCAGCCAACCCCAGTATTCCAACTAGAAGTAATATTTTTCCCTGCTTCATAACCAATGAATGAATTGTACTGTCCTAAATTTCCGGCATTTTTACCTAAAGAAGTATTTTGTAAGGTATCATCAAAATTAATTAAATCTTGAACTTGTATCTTATTATTAGGGCTATCCGTCCCAATCCCAACATTTCCCGAATCCAAAACAGTCACAAGTGGTGTATCACTTGAGTTAGTGGTTTGAAAGTTTATGCCGGTGGTTGTGCCTGCTCCTTTGACGGAGAGTTTGGCGAAGGGTGAGGTTGTTCCAATTCCGATGTTGCCACTCGCATCTAACGTTAATTTACTTACACCCCCTAATTGCCAACGAAGACCACCGCTACCGCCGGTGTAATTAAAATTAAAAATACCACTTGCATTACTTAGTTCTAAAGAAGAAGGAGCTGCATCTGTTCTTGCAAAAGTAGCAATGCTTCCACTTCCGTTATAGCCAACATGAAGGGGTGTAATTGGATTCGTCGTCCCAATTCCGACGTTGCCAGACAAGCTATGTGTAATAACTCCAGCATCTTCTGAAATTCTGTGTCCTTCTACTCCTCCTGCGATTAGAGAGAGTTGGTCTGCGGCTGCTCTTCCTATTCCTGTATCCCCATCAAAAGCATAAGAAAATACAGGGACAGTAGCACTAGCTCCTGTGTATGATATTTGAGGTGAAGTTAAACTTGTCCCACTAAAAACAACATTATTCCAAAACATTTTATTAGTGCCACCTACACCTACATACATTATATCATCCGCACTCTCATAAAACCCAGTATCCCCATCTCCAAAAGCCAGACTCGGAGCAGCGGCTGTTCCTGTTAAATCTGCTTGTGGATTAATAATAAATTGTTCTGTTGTATTTTCTGTCAGTCTAGCGATTTCTTTCGCTCCTGCGATTAGGGAGAGCTGGTCTGCGGCTGCGGAGCCTAGACCTGTGTCCACATCTCCAGCAAAAACAAAAACAGGATTACTTGGGGAAGAAACTTCAGACATCATCGCTGGATTTCCATCTATATTGGTTCCAGCAAAAATTGCATTAGAGGTAAAACCGGCTCTTAATGCTCCATTGATCGATATATATATCCTATCATCCGCACTCTCATAAAACCCAGTATCTCCATCACCAAAAGTCAAACCACTACTCAAAGCCCCCGGTGTTCCTCCTAGGTGTAGGAGAGATTGAGGGGAGGTAGTTCCGATTCCAACGTTGCCGGTGTTTGCTATTCTCATTACCTCATATGGTAATTGATTATTAAACGTTGCCAACCCAAAAGCTAAATCAGTAATGGGTATTGTGCTAGCGCTTCTTTCTATAAAACGAATATATCCATTATTGCGATTTATACCACCTCCTGTAACATAAGAGCCAATACTTGCAGAAATTAGACCATTGACTGGTGGATCGGTTGTTCTTACTAAGCGAATCTCTGGTTCTCCATTTTTAGCAATTTCTAAACTACTCCCCGGACTCGCCGTCCCAATCCCCACATTCCCCGAATCCAAAACAGTCACCAAAGGACTATCAGCTGAGTCAGTGGTTTGAAAGTTTATGCCGGTGGTTGTGCCTGCTCCTTTAACTGAGAGTTTGGCGAAGGGTGAGGTTGTTCCGATTCCGACGTTGCCAGACAAGCTATGTGTAATAACTCCAGCATCTTCTGAAATTCTGTGTCCTTCTACTCCTCCTGCGATTAGGGAGAGTTGGTCGGCATCGGCTCGGCCGATACCAGTATCGAAATCAAGCTTCTGAGGTATAATAGTAGGATTAGTCCCACTAGATGCTTCATCCATAAGACCAAAGGCATCATTATTATTACCAAAAAATCCACTCACTCCAAAATAACCCCTTCTAGCTCCTGCAATGGTAACATAAAGATTATCGTCAGCAGCCTCATAAAACCCAGTATCTCCATCACCAAAAGTCAAACCACTACTCAAAGCCCCCGGTGTTCCTCCTAGGTGTAGGAGAGATTGAGGGGAGGTTGTTCCGATTCCGACGTTGCCTGAATTTTTTATCACAGCCAAAACTGTTCCAGAAGGTCCCGCAGTTCTAAAAGAAATACCTGCATTAGTTCCACCATAAATATTGGTATACCAAAGACCATTATATTGTTCTGTTCCTATTCCGTAATTATCAGATCCCACACCATCAAAAAGTATAACTTCTTTCCCGACAGTATCCCCGAGTGAAATATTCCCTTCAACATGTAATTTTTCAAAAGGAGATATTGTTCCAATTCCGACGTTGCCTGAGCTTAAATCCCCATAAATTGTATTTCCGATGTTTAAGTGATTAGAAGTATCAACTGCAGGAGTGTCAATATCATAACCGATTAAAATATTAGAATCTCCTGAGGTTACAGAATTCCCAGTCTGATAACCCAAGAAAGTATTATTGTTTCCACCATCTAATACATATCCTGAATTGTAACCAATTAAAGTGTTTGAATCATAAGTTTTCCCTCCATAACTACTACCCCCAGCATTCTTTCCTATAACCACGTTGTATCCTCCTGTATTGTTTGATTTACCAGCCCCATTTCCTAAATAGGTATTGTCTCTTGCCGTAGTAAGTCCATAACCAGCATCATAACCCACACCAGTATTTGAAAAACCAGTTGTATTACTAAAACCAGAACGACCTCCGACAAAAACATTACTTTGACCGGAAGTATTATTGAGACCTGATTGTTCACCAATAAAAACATTATTCGCTCCAGTAGTAGTATTAATTCCAGCAGAATTACCAATGACTGTATTATTAAATCCATTAGTGAGTAGTCTCAAAACGTTAAAACCCATACCGATATTACCACTACTATGATTTTCTATTGTTGCAATAGAACCCATAGTCAAATTTCCAGCACCTTCTCCAATAAAAAGATTTTTTCCTAAAGTTGTCACTCCACCACTATTTAATCCATAATTAAAATTATGTATAAAAGGAGTTGAGCCTTTGTAGATTATTCCTGATTGATCGGCAAAGGTGGTATTGGGCATTTCGAAGTCGCCGGTGATTTCAAGTTGTTGGGAAGGTGCCGTCGTTCCAATCCCGACGTTGCTTGAGCTATTTATCGTCATAACTATAGAGTTACCAGTTCCTAATAATAATTTGCTCGATCCTGACTTCAAAACAAGATTGCCAGTTTCTGCACCAGTAAGAAAATTATTCGTATTAGCGACTATACCAAGATAACCTTCGATTGAAGTACGACCGATACTATAACCTGCGTATGAACCACTTGAACCAGAACGAACGCTAATAGCATCCACATCGTTAGCAGAATATACTTGAAGTTTTCCTCCCGGTGCCGTCGTCCCAATCCCAACATTTCCCGAATCCAAAACAGTCACAAGTGGTGTATCACTTGAGTTAGTGGTTTGAAAGTTTATGCCGGTGGTTGTGCCTGCTCCTTTGACTGAGAGTTTAGCGAAGGGTGAGGTTGTCCCAATTCCGATGTTGCCACCGTCTTGGACAAAGATTCCGTTGCTGGCATTATCATAAATAGCCACGCCACTGTCGTTGGTGGCTGAAATTGTGTTGCTTGTAGTTAGTAAATTACCTAGCCAAGATTTGTCTGAGACTGTTAATTGTGTAGAAGAGGCGCTTGAGAAATTTGTTGCCCCATTAAAATAAGTATTACCATCTATTTCAACATCTCCAGAAAAGAAGGCATCTCGATAACCAGATAAATAGGTTGGGGTTGATGAACCTACATGGAATAGAGAGCTGGGGTTGTTTGTTCCCACTCCGGTATTACCTAACCAATCAACCATAAGACTAGCATTGGAAGCTCCTTCATCAGAAATTACCATCACGGGCATACCAGCATTTGATCCATTATGTTCTACTGATAAAACTCCCCAAGGAGTGGAAGTAGCTACTCCCACTCTTCCCATTGATTGTAAAGTTAAATGGCTATCTTCTGATTGAGTAGAAATTGTAAAATCTCCAGTAGTACTTAATTCATTAGCAGTAAGGTAAGCTGTACCTGTTCCAATCTGAATTTGTCCATTAACTTGTAGATTATTTTCAATGGTAGAAGTCCCTGTTCCCCCAACATAGAAGCCTCCTGAAAGATTTAATTGTTTAGTGAGAGTAGTTGTTCCTATACCGACTTTTCCATTAGAATCAATATTCAAATAACTAGCACCAGTACTATCAGAAATTTTTAAAACATCAGCTGTTTGTCCTGCTTTGGCTCGAACCTCTAAGGACGGCACAGTGGTTGTGGATGAGTCATTTTGGAAAAATACTGGTTGATTGAAATCAAATTTTTCTAACCCTGAATTCCAAGAAATTAAAGCATTCGGAACCACTGTTCCTCTGAAAAATACTAGATCCATGTCTTCAGTATCTAAAGTTGAATTATCTGAATTGATAGTAAAGAGAGAAGATTGAGTTCCTGAGATAGTAGTAGAAGCAGCTGATAAATTATTTACATAAAGGGCATCAGTATAGATATCATCCCAATAATAAGCTGGAGATCCCATGTCTCTCATTGCGTTTAAATCTGGAATAAGATTTGAATTGATAGAAGAATTAATTACTAAAGTATCTGAAATAGTATCTCCGATTACCATTGAATCTCCTGAAACCTGCAAATCTCCTCCAACTATTACATTTCCACTTGTTTCTATCGCTCCCGCTGTGGTTGTAGTAACACCAACTCCTAACCCTCCTGTGATATAGGTATTTCCATCTACTGAAAGTTTTTGTGCTGGTGAAGTTGATCCTATACCAATATTTCCTCCATCTTCTATAAAAATTCCGTTGCTGGCATTATCATAAAGAGCTAGACCACTGTCGTTAGTGGCTGAAATTGTATTACCTGTAGTTAATAGATTTCCTAACCATAATTTATCGGAAACTGTTAATTGAGTAGAGGAAGCATTTGAAAGATTTGTAATTCCGTTGAAATTATTTATACCGGAAACAGTTAAATTTGTAGTGGTTAAATCTGTTGAGGCTAGGTTTGTGATTGTAGCTTGTGAGCCAGTGAAAGTAGAACCTGTGATGGTAGCTCTGGAAATAGTTACTAAATCTAAGTTATCGATTATTTGACTTAGAGCAATGGCTTGAAAATTGCTCTCTGGTGTGATTGAACCAGTCGGAGCAAGTTGTGATGCCATTCTGTAAATTTCTGCTTTTAAAGAATTTTCTAAAATATTTATTCTTCTAGTGAATTCTGCTTCTGTGATTCCTGAAGTGGTAACGATGAATGGTTGAAGAAGATTGGTTGCTGTGGGAGTAGTTGCAGTTTCTGTAGGAATTGTTGAGGTTGGAGTTTCTTGGGTTTCTTGTGTTGTGATTAAATTTAATTCTGTTTTGTCTCCTTTATCTGCAGGAATTATTGGAGTTAAATCTTTTGTTATTATTTCGTCGGTAGTTTTTTGTTTTTTGAAAATTGAATTAATGAAAGAATAAACAAAATTAGCTGTTTCGTTTATGGTTGTTAAAACTTTGTTTTCGTTTTCTGGGTTGATTTCATCAGCTAATGTGAATCTAAAAGGAGATGAGATTAGAGTGATTAAAAAAATAGAAATAACAAAAGTACCCAAACAAGGTTTGAATAGCTTTGATGCTTTTGTTTTTTTATCTAAAAAAGTTCTTTTAAACATTTTAAAAAATGGTCTTTTTGCAAGAAATATAAAGAGTTTTAGGGTGATATCAAGTCCTTAAACTTTTTGAATTTCTTTTTACCTTCTTAGACAACATTATACCTTATTTTAAAAGGATTTTTGAACAAGACTGTGGATAAAAAAAGGTTATATTTTAGGGCTTTAAATAAACATTTTGAATTAAAATAAGAAGTGAGAAATTTAACTAAATATTCCCCAAATTTTAAAAAAGTAGGGGTGCTACCCCTACTTTTTTTTATGATTCAATAACCATTAATGATAAATCAATAAATAGAAGTATCATGAATAAATTTTAGAAAAGTAGGGGTAGCACCCCTACTTTTTAAAACTTCTTTCCTATTGAAAAATTGTTTTTAATAACTTCTTCGTCTTTGTATCTTTTAGCTTGTATATTTTTTAGAGATTCCATAGCGAATTTTTTATAATCACCTACTGAATCAAAATGGCTTAAAATCATTGATTTATCACAAATATCATTTTCATTATTAATTACTTGATTTTCTTCTCCTAATTTTCCTTTGATAATTTTAGCCTTTGTGTATTCACCCCAGCTTGAACGATAAAATAGTTTTTTTGGTTTTCCGTTTTTGTCTTTCATATTTTGAAATTTTCTATGGACATCAAAATTTAGATTTATGTAAACGCTCAAAAACTTTAAATATGAATCAGAATCAATATAGACTGATTTAAAAGTCCCTTGAAATAAAGCGCCAACTCTTTTATATTTTTGATTGAAGTAAGAAGTATAACCGCTATTTAATCTTCTCATAAATTCACTAATTCCTCCTTCAACTAGCGGGGTTAAAATAAGATGATAATGATTTGGATTCAGGCAAAAAGCTATAATCTCCACCAAACGATCGTCTTCTTCATCTGTAGGGGTAGCACCCCTACTTTTGTATTTTTTGTGAATATTTCGATTTATATAGATAGATCCTATGGGTTCTATGGAATTAAATTCTTGCATAGATTGATAAAATCTTAACAAATCAAAAAGATCTTCAAAAATTATTCTTTTGTCTACCCCTCGATTATAAATGTGATAATATTCATTTTTAAAATAAGATATTTTCTTTCTCATAATTTATTTTCATAAAAATTAACAAGGTTTTTAAAAGTAGGGGTAGCACCCCTACTTTTTTTATTATAATTTAAATAACTTCTAATGATAAATAGATCTACTGTGGATAAGTTTAGGCTTACTTAATGGTAAATTAATCAGGCTGAAAATGATAAATTAGCTAGTAATTACTTGCTAGTTTTAATATTATTTAAAATGGTTTTTAATTAAAAACTTAAATATTTAAATTATAAAGAATTTAATTGTTTTAAAAATTTCTAGACTGTTTCCCCAGCACTTTGATATAAATACTAATTTTGTTTATAAAATTACTATTTATATTTTTTTATACTTCATCATATAATTTAACAAAGTGCTGGGTCGCAGAGACAGTGGCAGAGCCACTGTCCGTCTTCACGAGCTTGTCCGCCTCAGGCGTGGGAGTGAAGCGCAGTGAAACGACAAAGCGATCCAGAGAGAGTTTTGCGAAAACAGCCTGATTAATTTACTATTAAGCCTAAATGAAAACCACCAGCTACGCTGGTGGTTTCTATCCTATGCACTTCGTGCATTTATCCCACGATATGTTGGAAAAGAGATTTTTGTATAAGTTCTACCTGATGGTGTGATTGATTTTCTATGTATTGTTTAACTGCGTATTCATTTAGACCTGTGGTAGTAACAAAGTAACCTCTATTCCAAAGGGTACCTTTGGGGAACTTTTTAGTTTTCTTTTTTATCCAAGCTGATGATTTTCCTTTCATAATATTCATAGTGTAGGAAACTGAATATTTAGGAGGGATAGAGAGATAGAGATGTATATGTTCATCTCCTACATGCCACGCTAGTATATTTAATTTTTTCCATTTGGCTATTTGCTTGAATATTCTTTTCAAT
>JAHITU010000022.1 GCA_018817595.1 Patescibacteria group bacterium | reverse complement strand
TGAAATGCAATACCAACTTAATTTGTTTCTTTATTACTATAATCACAGAAAGAAACATCGAGGTTTAGGAATGGATGGAAAAACTCCTGTCGAAAGACTACAAGAACTGACAACTGTAAACTTGACGCTGCAATGCTACATTCTTTGACATTATATGTAAAATAATGGTATAATATTTGTAAAAGTAAAAAATTAATTTAATTAAAGGAATTTTTGAGATGAAAAGAGTTTGTTCTTATTGTAAAAAAACGTATGGAGAAAAAGAACCTTTTGATGATAATAGTATCACTCACGGAGCTTGTGAGGAGTGTAAGAATAAAATGATGGAGGAAATTGATAAAATGCCTCAGGAGGAACCAAAATTAAGAAAAGGAAGTTTAAGGGAAATTCCCTCTCCGAAAAAGTCTTAAAAGTTTTAAGCACCATGGCCTCGGAAATTTATTTCCGGGGCTAGTTTTTTTGTTTTTTCTGGAGTGCTTTTGTTTAAGTTGAAGAGATTGCTTCGTTAAGAGCGGTTTTTATTTTTTGTTAAAAAATAAAAACCGCTCTCTCCTCGCAAAGACGGATGAGATAAAGCCTTATCCATTCTTAATTCCTAATTCTTAAATCTTATTTATGCTTAAGGGTTCTTTCTCCAAAGAAATATATTATGGTGGCTGTTAATATCATTGATATGGAAGCTATGATAAAGCTGACATTAAAGACTTCAACCAAAATTAAAAGTAGGGCAAAAAATATTGCATTGGCTCCCATGTGGACTGTATTTCTGTATGTTGAAGCTGATAAGGTATCCAACTTCTCCCCTTTTTCAAAAATATATGAATCTAGTGGAATGGCAATCAAAATTGAAAATAAACCGACTAAGAAAACTGAAGTAAAATAGAAAATATTATTCTCTATTACTAATCTAAGAATCCAAACAAGACTGACAACTAGAGCCCCTGTAATCATTATTGATTCCCTTTTTTCTTTTGCGGTCTTCCCTACGAAATAAGTAAATAAGATAGTGGTTAAGGAAATGATCATTGGTAATACTGCTACTGATTCTATATTAGCAAAAAGTATAAAGATAAAAATAGGCCAAATGACTGATTCACTGGTATTGGTAATGGCTCTAAAAGAAGTAACGATATAATCTCTGGTTATATCCCAACTATGAAAAAATTCTTTAAAAGTTTTTTGTTTGCGAGTAGGTTTATCATCAACACCTCGCAATAAAAATAAAGGAATTACAGAAAAGGTCAAAAGAACAGTGCTTAAAATAATTAGAAAAGATTTATCTAGAAAAATTAAAATTAAGGCTCCGAATAGTGGTGCTAAAAAACTGGCTACCTGTCTAACTATAGACATCCAACTAGTATCACCAGATACATCATCGTCATTTTCGCTACATTTCATAAAGAAATATAAATGGGCTACCCAGTAAAATGTGTCATAAATTGCAGCAAGTAAGGCAATCAGAATTAGTAAAGGCCACATATTAACTTTCAAATAAAATACACCTATAAAAAAAATTACAGAGGATAAGGAACCTAAAATAATTACCCAACGAGCTCCTATTTTTCGAACTAGATAACGAGCGACAAAATTTAAAGGGACATCTAACAGATTATAAATCAGATAAAAAATAAGAACCTCTGTTAAAGAATAACCGATTTGTAAAAGAAAGATCGGAATAAAAATAGAGACCATTGAACGAGCAAAGGTGTGTAGCCAAACTGAAACCTCAAACAGGGTAAAGTCAGAATGAATTAGGCGACGGAATTTGTTTTGGTGAAAAATGTGGAATAATTGCATGGTTTTTTGGGATTTTAGTTCTTGTGACTAATTTAACTGATATAAAACTCTGGGTTGTTTTTAAACCTCTCAAAGGTGTGGTTTCAAAATTTAATTGGATATCTTAAATCCTAAAGGAGCGACGACATTCGATTTACTTTCTATCATCAATAAAAAATTCATAGTAGGAAAGAATTGAAACTGCTGTTAGCATTACAAAAAAGAAAAATTCTTCAAATGGTAATTTATTACCAAACAAGTCTACCCAACCGATGTATTGATCACTTGTAAACTGCCACTGTCCTAAATGAACACCTGTTAATTCTAACAGGAGTGTAAAGAAAAAGAAATAAATTCCTGTTTTCATGAATTTAGTGAACAAAGAGGGATAGAAAAATAAAAATAGAGGAACTGGTATTAGTATAAAGAGAAGCCCTACCCAAAAATATGCATAATTAATATAAAATAATTCTGGTTTTAAAAACAAGATACTAAAAAATGAAATTAATCCTAGACCAAAAATAAAATAAAAATACTTTATCCTTTTATCTATGGATTCTTTTTTATTTTTATCAAAAAAATGTTCATAAAACATAATGACTAAATAAACGAGTGCTACCCCCCAAATGTAATCTTCTACAGGAAGTATTTCTAAAAACCGAAAAGGAAAAATAGTACTTGGAACATACCAAGTCCCATTAATTGTGCCGATATAATCAACTATTATAAATATGGGAATTGAAAAAACACATGAAGATAATAATGTTTTTTTAATTGCTTTTTTATTTCGATAGGATAAATAAATAGATATGGGAGCAAAAAATAATAGGGTGGAAATTAAAAAATTTGCTTTAAAAATAAGAGCAATGATTATTGCTAAAACAGGGAGTAAAATAATTAAAAATAAATCTAGTTTTTGTTTTTTCATATTTACATTTATCTAAGACCCTGATCTTGAAATCAAAGTTTTGATTGTTTTTAGGGCAATTTTTAGGTCGATTATGAATGAGCGATTTTTGATATAAAACAGGTCATAGGATAATTTTTCGGTGGTTAATTTTACATCTGTTTCATGATGAGGTGATTCTTTTTGATAAATTTGAGCCCAACCTGATAGACCTGGTTTGATTAAATGTCTGATTCCGTAATGAGGTATTTTTTCTTCGTATTCTTCTACGGCTGTAACCATTTCTGGTCTTGGTCCGATTAACGATATATCCCCTCTTAACACATTCCATAATTGGGGTAATTCATCTATCCTCCATTTTCTCATAAAACTACCTAATTTAGTAACTCGATTTCCATCCCCTTTTCCTCCTTCGGTTCCTTCTGGGATTTGCTTCATTGTTCTGAATTTGATTAATTTAATTATTCCGTTATTGCGCCCAATTCTTTCTTGATAAAAAAACATCGGACCTTTGTCACTTAATTTAACAGCGATATATATAAAAGGATAAACAATTAATGAAATGACAAATAACGGGAAAGCGATAACAATATCCATAATCCTTTTTAAGGCTGTGTAAATATGTTTTTGTGAAGAATTTACATTTTCTAAAAACCAATTATGACGAATAAGTGAAAGTGGAATTTTATCAAAAACATCTTCGTAGACTCTGTGGATATTTAGAAATTTTATTTTTGAAAATATTAAATTATAGAAATAAGGTATGTATTTTTGAAGCTGTTCATCTTTTAAATCTAAAACAATAGTAGAGATATTCTTTTCGAAAACAGGGTTCATTATTTCTTTTTGAAAATCTAGGTCTGGGGTTTCGTTTAAATCAATACTGATAACAAAGCGCAGATTATACCAAGGGTTGCTGTTTACTTCTTTTTGGAGTTGTCTCATTTCGGCTCCCCTACCTATTAAAATAGCATCTAATTTTCTTTTTATTCCTAGAAAAGCGATGATGTAAACTCGCCAAATTAAAATCAGGGTTAAGGAAATGACTAGGTAAATAAGGATAATTGTCTTGGGGGCTAGTCCAAAAATTGGGAAAAGGTAGAAGAAAATAACGGCAATAACAGAGTTGATTATTTGAGCGATGAAAATTTCTGAGAAAAAATCTCTGTGGTTGATTAAGGCTTTTCTTTCGTAGAAACCAGCGATGAAAAAGACTATTACCCAGATTAGAAACAGGAATGAAAATGGTCCTAGGTGATCTATGAATGTTTGATAGGATGGGATTTGGCTGTGACGAATGGTTAAGGTCAACCATAAAGAAAGGGTTAGGAATAAAATATCCCCGATGAATAGCATTATGGGTTCTTTTTTGTTTAAAATTAACACAGGCTTTTAATTTTGAGAAAATTAAAAGAATTGTAGATTTTAAATTTTATATTATAAATTAATTTAAAATTTAAAATTTAAAATTTTTAATTCTAAATATGAATCTTTGATTCATATTTAGGTTGATTATATAAGATTTTGGGGAGAAATGGAAGAAAATTATTGAAGGGATTATTTGGTTAAATTAGGTATAAAATAGAAAAAACCCGTAGAACGAGTTTTTTCGTTTTACGGGTTTAAAAATCTACTACCATATCAATTCCCAGAGCTTCAGCAATTGGGATTCTTTTAACGTCACCCTGAAATTCTTTTTTACATTTCTCAGAGCACATTTGATGGCCTCCGCAACAGCAACGTTCTTTTTTGTTATAAGCTTCAATACCTCTGAAAATACCATCTGCAAAAAGAGCTTTAAATTTAGTCTTGCAATTTTCACAAGTAACCATTTTTTCTTCTTTGTGAATTTTACGACAAAAGACTTCTGTGTCTCCTATTAGCATAATGCTCTCCCATAAGTATGTTTATATTAAAATGCGATACAATTTTACTAAACAAAATATACAGGATGATTCTGGCTAAGTAAAGGGTAAAATGATAAAATTTTATTAATATGAAATCTAAAAAGAAAATTCTATATTTAGTGACTAAGGCTAATTGGGGTAGGAGGCTGCCCCGCTCTTATTTCCTAAAAACATTAATTTAAAATCAACATTTATGTCTTTAAAAAAGAAAAAAATAATATATCTTGTTACAAAGGGAAATTGGGCAGGAGCCTGCCCCGCTCTTATTTCCTAAAAACATTAATTTAAAATCAACATTTATGTCTTTAAAAAAGAAAAAAATAATATATCTTGTCACAAAAGGAAATTGGGGCGGGGCTCAAAAATATGTTTTTGATTTGGCTTCGGAGATGGCTGAGCGAGATAATTATGAGGTTGTGGTGGCTTATGGTGAACCCTATGGTGAATTAGGTGAAAAATTGAAGACTGCTGGTATTCGAACTATTGAAATTAATGGGTTGGGACGGGATATTAATTTATTGGGTGAGCTTGGGGTGGCTAGATCTCTGTGGAAGATTTTCCGTGGAGAAAAACCTGATGTGATTCATTTGAATAGTCCTAAGATTGGTGGTTTGGGAGCTTTGATTGGTCGCTTGTGTGGAGTAAACAAGATTATCTATACTGCTCATGGTTGGACCTTTAATGAGAAGAGGCCAATGTGGCAAATTATTTTGATTAAATATTTTTCTTGGGTGACTATTTTGTTGAGTCATAAGACTATTGTGATTGCTAAAAAAGAATATCGGCAAGTAATCGATTGGCCTTTTGTAACTACTAAGAAGCTGGTGAGGATTTATAATGGAATTAAGCCTATTTATTTTTTGAATCGTGAACAGGCTCAGGAAATTTTTGCTGCCTGCCTGCCGAAGAGGCAGGATAAGGTTTCCAATGATGACTTGGTAATTGGAACTATTGCTGAATTGCATAAGAATAAGGGTTTGAAGTATTTGATTAAGGCTTTTAGAAGATTGGTGCGGGAATTTGAAAATCAACCTAATCAAAAGGGAGACTTGAAATTGATTATAATTGGAGAAGGAGAAGAACGAGCCTATCTTGAAAATAAATTAAATAAATATGGATTGAATAATAATGTTTTTTTGGTAGGAGCTATTGATGAGGCGAGTCGGTATTTGAAAGCATATGACATTTTTGTTTTGCCGTCTATTAAGGAAGGCTTCCCTTATGTTTTGTTGGAGGCTGGTTTGGCTAAGTTGCCGGTGGTGGCAAGTGACGTGGGTGGTATTTCTGAGTTGATTCGAGATGGTGAAAATGGGATTTTGGTTGAAGCTAAAGATGATGACGAAATTGAAGAGGCGCTTGGGGTTTTGATTAATGATGAAGGATTGCGAGAGGGTTATGGTCGGACTCTATATGATGAAGTTAAAAGTGAGTTTTCTTTTGAGGCTATGGTTGAGGAGGTTGAGGGGTTGTATTAGATTGGAAAGTGGAAAGTTGAGGGTTGAATGTTGAAATTTTAAGATATAAAACCCTAATTGTGGGCTCTATTGAGCCCACGATTGGGGTTTTTAAAGGACCAAAATCCTAGTGGATTTTGGTCCTTTTTTTGTTTTTCTGGATCGCTTCGGAGGAATAGTTTTTATTTTTTGAAAAAAATAAAAAACCATTCTTCCTCGCAGAGACGGGCGGGGCTTTAGCCCCGCCCGTTTTCTGCATTTTATCCGCGTCTAATCCGTATTTTTAGTCCGCGTTTTACTCTAATCCTAGGAATTCGTTATCCATATCGCTTCTGTGGACTACCCTTTTATATTTTCTCATTCCCATCAATATTCCTAAGGCTGCGAATTCTGTAAGGAGGTGGGAGCCTCCGTAGCTCATGAAGGGAATGGTAATTCCTGTCACTGGCAATAAGCCTATGTTCATTCCAACGTGAATAGTGAAATGACTAATTATTAAAATGGCTAACCCTAGTCCGTACAACACCTCGAAATTAGTAGAACCTTTCATGGCGTTAGCTAAAATTCTCCAAATTAGGATTGCAAAAAATACGAACAAAAGCATCACTCCAACGAAACCCCACTCTTCGGCAAAGGCTGCAAAAATAAAATCTGTTTCGTATTCTGGTAAGAATTGTAAGCGAGACTGTGTTCCAAAACCTACTCCCTTGCCCATTAACTGACCCGAGCCAACTGCAATTGTAGACTGGTAGGCATTGTAACCAGTTCCCTGAATATCAGCCATTGGGTGGATGAAAGTCATAATTCTATCCTTTTGATAATCTTGAAAAACGTAAAACCAAAGACCTGCGAAAGCTACAGCCCCGATTAAAAATACTGCTATTAAATGTTTTTTAGAGATACCTGAGACCAACACCATTCCCAACCAAATAAAGAAAATAATTATAGCAGAACCGAAGTCTGGTTGTAAAAGTACTAATATGAAAAAGACAAAAGCATAAAAACCGGAAACAAGAATGTGTCGCACATTGGCGATTTCTATATGCCTTTTGGAAAAATATTTAGCTAGTAATAATATGAGGACCAGCTTGACTAAATCGGCTGGTTGCACAGAAAAAAGCCCTAGGTTAAACCAAGATTGAGCCCCTTTAAATACCGAACCGGTAATGAATAAACCCAATAGGATTGTGACAAAAAACAAGAACAGGGGGATCAGAACTTGAGTTTTTCTTAAAAATCTAAAATCTATAAAACTTAATACAAAAAAGGCTATCAGTGAAACGGCTAGCCAAATAATCTGTTTTTCGAAAAAATAATTATCTCCAGTGAAGGAGTTCATTGTTATCAAACCGGCGGCTACTATAGGAAGGACGGAAAATAATAGAATCCAATCGATGTCAGCTTTTAGTTTATTGAACATAATAGAATAGTATAAAGTTAAAAGTCCATAAAGTCTATAAAGTTAAGGGCGAGGCGAAGCCTCGCCCCCCCTATTTTTTCGAAAAATTTTGGCTATTTTAAGTATATTTTTTCTACTCTATACAATCTATTTATTAATGCAATTTCGAAACAGGCACTATGTCTATTTTTATTACTTCTTTTTCAAACAGGTCAGGCCATGTGAATATAACAATTTCAGAAGAGTCTTTTTTAAGAACATCCAGTGTTGTTTTTGAGCTGTTTACTAAATTGTTTTCAATATCATAAAGCAAAACTATTAATTCTACTTTTTTAATATCTTTGACTGAATTATTTTTTATAGTTGCGGAAACCCTTGGTGAATTATTTCTTTCGACATATTGAATATTTGAAAGAGTCACAGGAGCATTCAATTCCTTTGTCTCAACCCATTGTGGTTTTTTCAGAAACTCAAAGGTTGCTCTGGTAGGAATTCTATTTCCTACTTTTAAATTCCCCTCAAAAATAGGAAAGATTGAATTGTTAAGAATGTAAACTTCTCCTCTTTTTTCATTTATTAAAAGTCCTTCTTTATCGTATAGTTTAAAAACATAAGGAACCTTATCAGCTTCAGCATAAGTATTAGCATTTTCTATAAGAGCAACTGCTCCAAAAATTCCTTCTGTTGTTTCTACAGCTCGACTCCATTTTATAATAGGGTCAATTGTCTTAAACGAACAGATTATTTCACAAGGTCCTCCACAGTCAATACCTTCTTCACCTTGGTTTAATTTTCCATCAGTGCAGGTAGGGGCTGTATAAAATATTGAATAGCTAAAAAAGCCAACAATAACCAATATTATGGAAAACATTAAAAATAAATATTTATTTTTTCTTTCTGATGACCAAGACATATTTTAAATTTTTTAGAAGTTTAGATTGCTAGATTGATAAGAAGAAATTACGAATAAATTTCTTTTTAATAACTCATTTCTATACTTTATTTTTTGATAATTATATTAATGATAACATTTTGAATAAAAAGTAGAAAGGAAAAAGGACGGTCGCGAAGCGACCGTCCTTTTTTGTTCATTCAATACTTTGTTCTGGCGGCTACCTACTTTCCCCATATGAGTATCATCGGCGCAAACGGGCTTGACTTCCGAATTCGGAATGAGATCGGGTATGACCCCGTCGCCAAACCACCAGAACAAAATATTGAATAATATTTTGATGTTTTGATTTGAATTTTTTATTGAATAGCAGACTTTTGCATATATTTCACAACTAATAAAATTGTGGGTTTTAAAATTTCTGACAAGAAATCGACGTATTAGTACTTCTTGGCTAAGTGCATTACTGCACGTACACCTAAAGCCTATCACCTGATCATCTCTCAGGGGTCTCAAATGATTTCTAATCTTGAAGTTGGCTTCCCTCTTAGATGCTTTCAGAGGTTATCCATTCCCAACATAGCTACTCAGCAATGCTCTTGGCAGAACAGCTGATACACCAGGGGTTAGTTCACTCCGGTCCTCTCGTACTAGGAGCAAATCTTCTCAAAAATCGACGCCTGCAGCAGATAGGAGACCAACCTGTCTCACGCATGATACTCAATTATTTCTAATTGCATGGACTAAATCTTCTTTAACGCAATGGTCAAAGTCCAACGTATAGTCTCTACGGGTCAAAAAATAAATTTTTTGTTCCCTCGGTATTACCTTCTAAAAAATTAGTAAGGTTTCACCGATATAAGTTGGCTTTTTCTTTAAACACTTAAAATGAATGCTTAAGACCGCCGTGTAAGATTGGTTTCTTGTTCTATCTCAACCTTTGAATGTTGTTTTCAAAGTTTATATATATTGTCAACGAAAAGACCTAATGAGATATTTTAATATCTCCGATAATTCAATGTTCAGAGTTTAGATTGTTTAAAAATTAAAATAATTTAATCTCTAAACGGTCTAAACCCAGCTCGCGTAACTTTTTAATTGGCGAACAGCCAAACCCTTGGAAGCTTCTCCACCTCCAGGATAAGTTGAGCCGACATCGAGGTGCCAAACAACGCCGTCGCTATGGACGCTTAGGCGTTATTAGCCTGTTATCCCCAGGGTAACTTTTATCCGATAATCTTGGGCCGTGTCTAATTCGGGCCCTCGGTTCACTATGTTCTACTTTCGTACCTGCTCGACACGTACGTCTTGCAGTTAAGCTGGCTTGTGCCATTACACTATCAGCACGGTTTCCATTCGCGCTTAGCCAACCTTTAAACTCCTCCGTTACTTTTTAGGAGGATAGCGCCCCACTAAAACTACCTGCCAGGCACTGTCTCTCTCCGTTTTTGCCGTAGAGATTAGAATGTATACATTAAAAGAGTGGTATTTCACTGACGGCTCCAGGATCCCCAAAAGGATCCCTTCAAAGCCTCCCACCTATGCTACGCAGTCAAAACATACACCCAATACCAAGCTATAGTAAAGCTCCTGGGGTCTTTTCGTCTAGCTGCAGGTAACCGGCGTCTTCACCGGTATTGCATTTTCACCGAGCTATTCTCCGAGACAGTGCCCCGCTCGTTACGCCATTCGTGCACGTCTGAACTTACCAGACAAGGAATTTCGCTCATTTTGTTACTCCTTTGAAAAATCAAAGTGGACAAATCATTTCTGTTTGACTCTGCATATCGCTATGCAGTTCGGACTATAATTTATAAGTTAAAAACTTATTCTAGCGTTTAGTCTCTGAGGATCTCCATTAAAAATGGATTTCCTGCTGATTATCCGCACTAATCAAATTTTCACTATCACAATAATAAAATCATGATGAGTATTGTCAGATACACGGATTTTCCAGCATATGGCTAGATATTTAAAGACAAATTATAAAATTAATTTTATAAAATAGGCAACTTTATTCCTTTTATTTTTTTAGAGCACGAACGCTCATTTGCTATAACCGTCCTAGTCTTTGTGCAACCCAAATAAATTTGAGTTCCACAACCTTAGGACCGTTATAGTTACGGCCGACATTCACCAGGGCTTATATAGTCCAGCATGTCGATAAATCAACATACCCCCCATATTTAACCTTCTGGCATTGGTCAGGCGTCACCCTCTATACATCCACTTACGTGTTCGCAGAGAGCTGTGTTTTTGATAAACAGTCGGCAGGGCTACTTTCGCTGCGGCCAACCCATAGTAAACTATGTTATGGCAGATCTTATTCCGAAGTTACGATCGCTTTTTTGCCGAGTTCCTTGGAGAAAAATCACTCGTTCGCCTTGGTCTTCTCGACCTGACTACCTGTGTCGGTTTAGGGTACGGTTCCTTTATTTTTATGCTTAGAGAATTTTCTTGGAAGGCTCTTCACAACAATTTCCCAATCCGTAGAAAGGAATTTTGTCGATCTCCAGAGTTTCCCAGCACTATTTTTCCGAAATAGATAATTTCTATCAGAAAAATAGTGCTGGGCATATCCCGGATTTTCCTAGGATACACTCTTTGAAATAAACAACGCAAATCCGATAATGCGCTATTGCTTGTTTCCTCCGTCCTCCCATCGCAAAATAAAGAAGTCATGGAATATTAACCATGTGTCCATCGGATGCGGTTCTCACCATCTCCTTAGGACCGACTAACCCTTCGCTGATCAACATTGCGAAGGAACCCTTAGTCTTTCGGCGTACAGGGATCTCACCTGTATTGCGGTTACTCGTGCCAACATTCTTGCTTCTATACGCTCCACCGTGGCTCACGCCTTCGGCTTCATCGCAGAATAGAATACTCTCCTACCATTCGTAAATTTCATAGAAGAGACAAATCTTCGAATTGAAGATTTGTCCAACCAATCTCTGTATTAGAGATTGATTTAACATAATTTGTTTTGGCTGGGGTAACGGGAGTCGAACCCGTGACATTCTGATTACAAGTCAGCAGCTCTACCAACTGAGCTATACCCCAGTACTCAAAACAAACTCTTATTTTTCGGGGGATCCGAGAATCGAACTCGGAACACAATGGCGTGTTAGGCCAAAGACTCTACCAATTGGAGTTAATCCCCCTCAAAACAAATTGACGGTTCCTGACAGACTTTCACTGTACTCACCAGATTCTCTCTGGGGGCCTTTACACAAGACCAAAACAGGAACCTCAAAAAATTTATATTTTGGCTGAGTGAGAGAGGTTCGAACTCTCGTAAGAGATTCGGATCTCTCGTCCTACCATAGGCTCAACTTTAGCCACTGAACGATCACTCAGCAAAAAATCTAATGTACTTTTTCCTCTATGAAATTTACGAATCCTAATTTTCGGTACCATACTTAGCCCCGATAATCTGCGGTGCAAAATCTCTTAATGAGTGAGCTGTTACGCTATCTTTAAAGGATGGCTGCTTCTAAGCCAACCTCCTCATTGTCTGAGAAATTTCACCTCCTTAAGTGCACTTAGTATGAATTTAGGGACCTTAAATGTAGGTCTGGGCTGTTTCCCTTTTGACCAATGGAGCTTAGCCCCCACAGTCTAACTGCCTGATTCTTGACTACTGGTATTCGGAGTTTGATAGGATCGACGAGGTTTCCCCCTGTTCGATCCTTCCAGTGCTCTACCCCCAGCAGGAACATCAGACGCTAACCCTAAAGCTATTTCGGAGAGAACCAGCTATTACCAAGTTCGATTAGCTTTTCACTGCTTACCACAAGTCATCCGATGGAGTCGTACGACCAACCGGTTCGGGCCTCCAGTGATGTTTCCATCACCTTCACCCTGCTCATGGCAAGATCACTTGGCTTCGGGTCCAAAGCATACAACTATAATTTCGCGCTATTAACACTCGCTTTCGCTGGGCCTTCAAGGTTTTTCCTTTTAGGCAGCTGCACACTTTGACTCGTTGGCTCATTCTTCAATAGGAACGCTATCACGGTCGCAAGCGACCGCTCTAACTCCTTGTAAGCATATGGTTTCAGTTCTATTTCACTCCCCTCTCCGGGGTTCTTTTCACCTTTCCCTCACGGTACTTGTTCACTATCGATCTCTAAAAGTATTTAGCCTTACCAGTTAGTACTGGCAGATTCACCCAAGCTATTCGTGTCTTGAGCTACTCAGGAGTAATAAATAAGAAGGTGTGATATTTTCGCTTACGGGACTATTACCCTTTTGAGTTTAGCTTCCCAGCTAATTCAACTAATATCATACTTTGTAACTTCTCCTATTCCGAAGAATAAACTTTATTATCCTACAACCCCCTATAACATAAATGCTACAAGGTTTGGGCTCTTTCCATTTCGCTCGCCGCTACTAAGGAAATTCCTATTGGTCTCTTTTCCTCTGGGTACTGAGATGTTTCACTTCCCCAGGTGTGCTTCAAATTCCCTTTATAGAAATTTGACTATCTGAATCTATCAGATAAGGTTTCCCCATTCGGAGATCTCCGGGTCAAAGGTTGCTAGTCACCTCACCGAAGCTTATCGCAGACATGCCACGTCCTTCATCGCCTTTTAGAGTCAAGGCATCCACCATACGCCCTTAAATTTTCTTGTCAGAAAATTTAAAAACCGCAATTTTATTATTTTCAAATTGTCTCTCCAGATAATTTGAAAGTGATTTTAATGCTTAAAATTTATTCGTAAATAAATTTAATTTTTTACCTGCTATTCAATTTTCAAAGAATCTCATATTGTATTCAAAAAACCGCTTCTCAAGCGGCAAAAACAAAACCTCTAAAGATTTAATTTATTACCGTTTTTTAAATTGATTTTTTTCTCTCATACAATGTCCCCTAGTATATACGAAAATAAAATTTTTGCAACATTTAAAACCCTTGATTTTACTTAAAAAAACAATTGTTATATACAAGACCAAAACAAACACTCAAAACAAAAACATCGGGAATTTAAAAAATTCCCGATGCCCCTAATCACGATTTCCACTATGCAACCTCCCTATCTTTTTTTAAAAGACGTTGAAGAACTTTTTCCGCTTCCTCTCCTGAAAAATTTTCCAGAAAATTTCCCGAAACCCTATATTCACATTCAATCTCTCCTCTTTCATTTCGAGAAAAAATAAATTTATCTTTTCCTGTTTCAAAATGAAAAATTCCAAAAGATAAAACACACATAGCTTGCGCAAGAGAATCAATCGTCTCTTTTATATAATTTGTCTTTCCTCTAGAAACCTCACAGGTTGAAATTTCCATAACCCCTGCTTCTTGAGCAAATTGTTCTGCTGAAATTCTTGCATTTTTAATAGCCTCAGCTAACATTTCTTGTTTAATACTATTAATAAAAAAATAATTGAGGTCCGACCCAGCACTTTGAATTAAATAAATAATTTAATTCAAAGTGCTGGGTCATACTTCATAATTATTTCAATAAAAAAATGCCGAAGTTTTCTTAACAAGAAAACTTCGGCTCCCAAACTATTCTCAGGGACAACTATTAACCAGTCGATCAAATTCTTCGACAGCTTTTGATCCAGTATAATTATCAATAAGATAACCATTTTTACTTGATAGCGTACAACTGAGAATGTTTTCCAATTTCTCAAAAAACAAAAAAACCAGCTCATTCTCTATCACAGCAAACTCCCCCTCAGGACTTCTTTCGATTGCCTCCTTCCAAGAAGAAAATTCCTCTCTAACAGCTTCTCTTTTACCATCAGGGTTTCTACCAATAATAATCAATACCTTCATGACCCCACCTCTCTATAAAAATTAAATTACAAAAAAACAACCTACTCCTATAATACCCATTCCCCACAAAAAATCAATAAAAAATTCCCGTCCCTACCTGCCGGCAGGGACGGGTACAGAAATATTCAATTTAAAAATGTGAACGATAATAAAAGCACGGAATTTTTCATCAGAAAAATTCCGCACCCACTCATCCTATATGAAAACCACCAGCTACGCTGGTGGTTTCTATCCTATGCACTTCGTGCATTTATCCCACGATATGTTGGAAAAGAGATTTTTGTATAAGTTCTACCTGATGGTGTGATTGATTTTTTATATATTGTTTAACTGCGTATTC
>JAHITU010000021.1 GCA_018817595.1 Patescibacteria group bacterium | reverse complement strand
TATCTTTTTACTTATCAAAAACACTTAGAGCTAAATATTCCCAATACAACCAACTCATTAGATGGAGGTGTTTTTTCTCATATGAAGAAATTATTAAAAAACCATAATGGTTTAAGAAACGAATTGAGAGAAAAGTTAGTTAATGATTATTTGAATAAAAAAGATTGAGATTCCGCCAAATTTAAGCACTCGTTTTTGATATTAAGTCAAATATTTAAATTATATAGAATTTAATTGTTTTAAAAATTTTTAGACTGCTTCCCCAGCACTTTGATATAAACACTAATTTTATTTATGAAATTACTATTTATATTTTTTTATACTTCATCATATAATTTAACAAAGTGCTGGGTCGCAGAGCCCCTGTCCATCTTCGCGAGAAGTGAAGCGCAGCGAAACGACAAAGCGATCCAGAGAGTTTTGCAAAAACAGCCTAATTAATTTACTATTAAACCTAAAAAAAGAAAAACTCCTAATCCTTTTAAGGGAATTAAGAGTTTTTTAGGTTGTAGGTGGTTTTAAATTAACCACTTATAATAACGGTCGCCTTGTGAGGAGGCGGCGAAGCTTTGGTCAGGTTCTCTACCCATGATTTCAGTCGCTAAATTTAATATCGTTTTAAATTGAAAGTCAGATCTTCCAAGAATAAGAAGTTCTCTACCATGAGTTGAAATATCAATTTTGAAATCACCTTCTTCCGTTTTCCCATGAAGCATTAAACCCTTTTTTGAAGTGAAAAGAGTGATCCCTTTAAGGGTTTTGTCTCCTTCAGTGACATTTTTAACGATTTCTCCACAGAATGACTTGAAAATAACAAGGGGTTGGTTGACTTTTCTTTTATTCATTTTATCCTCCTCATATTTTAAGTTAACTTTACTGGGTTTGATAA
The DNA here is from genome assembly GCA_018817595.1 of Patescibacteria group bacterium. Classification (GTDB taxonomy): domain Bacteria; phylum Patescibacteriota; class Minisyncoccia; order Phycocordibacterales; family UBA12079; genus JAHITU01. The sequence goes on along the minus strand of JAHITU010000021.1, from coordinate 26,798 downwards.
TACTGTAAATTTTGTTTTTTGTAAAGAAAATTGAATACCCAAGCGGGTTGGGGTGTTTAAAGAAATATATTTCGTTCGTTTCGATCCCTGCCGAGCGGATAAAACATTAGACTCCCAAACTAACGTTTGGAAGTCTAATGTTTTAAAGTCCGTCCGGCAGGTTCGTCCTGACGGTCTCTAAGTAAAAATTTCGTTTTCGCTACGCTACAACTCATTTTTACTAAGAGCCGCGGGACACGGCTCATAGTTGCTCATTAACACTCGCAACATACTCCGCCGTTCGGATCCTTGACGAAAGCAAAGCAGTTTGCTTTCTTCGAGCGGACGATTTTAAATACCCCAACAAGTTGGGGTATTTAAAATTGTCCGCTCGGCAGGGATCGAACCTGCGACCGTCAGCTTAAAAGCCATTGAAGCTCCTAGATGTCGCTTCAATCTCCACCGACTAAGCTACTTGCTAATATAAAAAGTTAAAATTGTCCGCTCGGCAGGGATCGAACCTGCGACCGTCAGCTTAAAAGGCTGCTGCTCTACCGGCTGAGCTACGAGCGGATATATGTTTGTGAAATATTAAATCAACACAAAAGAAATAATACCAAAAAAATGAGAAAAGTCCAATGAAATATACTACAAAGGCATATCAATGGCTAAAAAACCTGCTCCAGATAGAAGTAGAGATAACAAAATCCCTAACAAAAGAATATAAATATTTAGTTTATTTTCTTCTAATTTTTTCATTCTTATTCTGTCTATTAAATTAAAGATTACAATCAGAATTAAGAAAAGAGAAGTAACTTGTGTTAAAAAACCAAGTATTAATAGAATTCCACCTATAGCACTTAGCATTCGTAAAGGTCTTGGTGCATTGGTTTTTCTTTTTTTATATTTAATTAATTCAATCCAAGCTTGTTTAATAAAATATGAACCAGCAACTACTCTTAAAATAAGAGGAGCCATAAAAGCAAAAGTTAATAAATCTGGAAATGTATTTAACATGTTTTTTATTATATCATAATAAAAATGTATTAAGTATTATGTATTGTGTATTATGTATGAAAGTTTAAAAAATAAATTTTTCAAATATACTTGATACATAATACCTGATACATTATACTAAAAAAATGAATCCCGTTAGAGATTTGGCGGGAATATATTATTGTCTAATAAATAAAGATTATTTACTTTTTGTAAATTATCTCTAACGGGATGAAAAATAAGTTTTATATAATTTTACATAATATCAGAAGTGCCCAAAATGTTGGGTCTATTTTTAGGACTGCTGATGCTTGTGGTATTTCAAAAATATATTTAAGTGGCTACACCCCAAAACCTATTGATAAATTTGGTCGGGAAGTAGGCGCTATTGCAAAAACAGCTCTAGGAGCAGAAAAGGATATTGAATGGGAATATTTTCCTCAACCTAATAAAATAATTGATAAATTAAAAAAAGAAGGAGTGGAAATAATTGCTATTGAACAAAATGAAAAATCTGTGGATTATAAAAAAATTCATCCACCATCCGCCAGCCGGCGGAGGCGGAAAGGAATGGCTTTTATAGTAGGGAATGAGGTTAAGGGAGTTTCAAAACAGCTTCTTGCTAAGTGTGACAAAATCGCAGAAATCCCTATGAAAGGAAAAAAAGAATCCCTGAATGTCTCAGTGACAACAGGAATTGCTTTATTTAGGATTTTAAATATCTAGTAAAATAAAAAAGACTTTATTTAGTAAAGCCTTTTTTTGTTTGGTTTTTAGATTATAAATCTTTTATTGAAAAACCACTCTCTACATCCGACCTTCCACATTCTAGATTAATAAGAATAAGAATCTACTATTTTTCCTTCGCTATCAATTAATTCTATAATTTCTCTATCCTTTTTCCATAATTCAGTACTTTTTCCTAGGAATAGTCTCCACTCTGGTTTGAAAAAGTCAGAATCATTCCGATGATTATCTAAACAAGCATTGTGATTTACATTAGTCACTAAATAGCTTCGGCACTCTGATTGTAAATCAAGTGGATACTCTAAAGGAGTTTCACATTTTGAAATAGAATCAATAAAATTCCAACAACCATCATTGAATGAATTAGGTCCTGACACAGGTAGGTTTTCATCTTCCACTCTTGGGCAGTTTTTACTTAAACCTGGTTGGAAATCTTGGAATTGCTCTAGATAACCAGAACACTTATTTACTTGAAAAGAAAAACCGATTGGTGACCTCCCAGTTACTACAATTATATCTTCACCTCCTTCTACAAAAATAGCTTGTTTGTAATTTTCTCGTGATGTATAAGGTATTTTGGTTGCGTTTCCTAAATAAACCTCTACCCCTGTCACAGCACTTCTTAATTTCCAATCAGAGATTTGAATTTTTTCCCCGTTCAAATTATTTACTCTTAATTTTATATATTCTTCGTCAACATCTGAGCGAGAACCATAGTTTCGGCTGATTTCAATTTTATCTTTATAAATAGATGTTCTCTCTGCTTCTTTTATTTTTTCTAAATCATATTCTATTTGCTCAGCTTCTTCTTGGGCCTTTTTTATTTCTGATTGAATTTTTTCTTCAGGAGTTGTTGATAGGTTAACTGAAGGTTTTTTTAGAAAATCCCAAAAAGAGGGGATTTCGCCATAAACTTCAGATTTTTCTGTTAGGGTAGGAGGGGTCAAGAATAGACCATTTTTTTCCATACGAGAAACTCCTCCAGTAATAAACCAAAGTATTCCTAACCCTACAAGTATCCAAAGTATTTTTTTTACAGTATCGTCCATAATAAATTAGTCTATAAAGTTAATAAAGTCTACAAAGTCGAAAGTCTAAAAATCACTTAACGAAGCAGTCTCTTGTTTATAATTTTACATTTATAATTTACAATTCAGGTTTTAAAAGGTCTTTTAAAACCTGTCTGCATATTGTAGCATCATCCCACTCTATTTTACTATTATTTGGTCCCATTATATATGGATCGGTTCCTTTTCCTGAAATTAAAACAGTGTCACCAGTTTTAGCTAAAGAAATAGCTTTTTTAATAGCTTCTTTTCTGTCTTCAATAATATCATAATCTATTTGTTTGATTCCTGTTGCCACGTCATTAATTATTTTGAGAGGGTCTTCATCATAAGGGTCTTCGTTAGTTAAGATAATCTGAGAACAATATTTATCAGCAATAGAACCCATAATTTTTCTTTTCCAAGTATCACGCCCTCCACCAGTATTCCCAAGAACACAGATTTTATTTGAGTTGGGAAAAGCTTGGTAAAGTTTTTTTAGAGAATCAGGAGTATGAGCATAATCAACAATCACATCAAAATCTTGACCTTCGTTGATTTTTTCTACTCTTCCTCGAATCAAATTAAATTTTTTAAGAGCTTTTTTGATTGTTTCTATATTTATATCTTGGGTTTCTGCTAGTTTTATACTTGAGAGGATATTATAAATATTAAATTCTCCATGGAGAGGGGATTCAATTTCAGTGTTTTTATATCTAAAGCTTAAACCGTCTTTTTTAAATTCAAAATTTTTAGCTTCCGATAAAGAATAAGTGATTTTATTTTTAACATTTATATTTAAGAATTTTTCGGATTCAGCATCGTCCATATTCACAATAAGAGATTTGTAATTTTTTGGTGATTTTTCCAGAGTCTCAGCGATCTTTAATTTAGCTTTTAAATAATTTTCATAGGAACCATGTGATTCTATATGTTCAGGAGCCAGATTAGTGAAAATTAAAGAATTTAAAGCAATAAATTTATGACGGAATTGTTTTGTTCCCTCAGAGGTCATTTCTAAAATTAAGTAATCACATTTTGAATCAACAGCCTTCCGAATAAATCTTTGGACAAAAAATCTTCCTGGCATAGTCATTTTAAATTTATTTGGTTTTGATTTTTTATCTATTTTAAAACGAAGAGTGCCAGCTAAAGCAGTTTTATATCCAGCTTCTTCTAAAATAATATTCACTAATTCCGCCACAGAGGTTTTTCCTTTGGTGCCTGTGATTCCAATAACAAAGATTTTACGAGAAGGGAAGCGATAAATTAAAGCTCCCAAAAGAGCCAAGGAGTAATGATAAATCGGCTGTCCTAATTTAAAAAGACTTTTAGGAATTATTTTTTTGATTTGGAAAAGTATATTATCTAACATTGATAATAGTATACCGTATTATTTGTTAAGTATTAAGTAGTTTACAAAAGAATATTTTCTTTCTCTGCGAGGTACGAAGCAGTTTCTTCACTTTTTGTTATAGCTGCATAAAAATAAAAGTAGGGGTAGCACCCCTACTTTTTTCATGGAAACTTGTTTTTTGTTTAAATATAATTATACTAATTACAGTGTATTTCAACCTTTATTTTAACAGGAGGAATTTGAAATGGATAAAAGTGAAAAGTTTTTTATTGGAATGGAGAGTCTTTTTGCTCTTTTAGTACCGTTTTCTGTTTTTTATATGATGAAAACAGGTTTTTTGAATCGTTTTGAATGGTTTGTTTTGATTTTTTGTTCCATCCTTTCTTTTTCCTTTTATTATTTTTCCAAGGTGATAAAAAGATACAGGGAAGAGAGAAAAATTAAAACAATAAACCTAAATAAATTTAGATTTTTATTTATTATTTTTATTGTTTATTTAATAGTGATGTTTCCTTCTTTTAAATTATATCCCTTGTTAACAATGTCCTTTTCTTTAAATTTGATTTTCCTTTCGTTTTTTGTTTACCTTTGGGAATGTTTAAGAAATAGAACATTTCCTGATTAATAAAAATAAGGGTAATAAAAAATACCCAGCATAATTTTGTGCTGGGTATTTCTAATTTAATAATTAAAATTTGTAACGAAAAGCAAAGCTTTTCGTCTCTATGAGCTTGCGAAGCAGTCTAGGTTATTTTCCTAAAAACTTGATAGCTTCTTTAATTCTCGCTCCTACATCTGTAATTGACCTGTCTACTTGTTTTAGGGCGTTTGTGGCTTCTCTAGGGTTATAGCCCAAAGCTTGCAGTGCATCAATCACATCCATTTCTCCTTGAAGATTTTTTGGAATAGTTGTTTCTATCTTTGATATTTTATTTTTAAGTTCTAAAATAATTTTTTGGGCATTTTTTGCTCCAATTCCTGATACTTTAGTTAAATAACTAGTATCACCTGAAGAAATAGCAGAAATTAAAGTATCCACCGAAGCTACATTCAAAATTCCTAAGGCCGTTTTAGGACCAATCCCTGAAATAGTGATAAGAAGAGCAAAAAAGTCCATTTCTGTTTTTTCTAAAAAACCATACAAATCCATAGCTGTTTCTCTTACCGCTAAATGAGTCCAAAAAGTTAAGGTTTCTGTTTTGTTCCTTGAGGCTTCAAATGTTTCTGTACTAACAAACATCTTATAACCAACCTCATTTACATTTAAAATAATGAAATTTTCTTCTTGGAATGATATTTTCCCTGTTAATTGTGAAATCATATAAATATGATTATATCATATTTGGAATGTGGAATGTGGAAAGTAGAGTGTAGAACGGATTTTGCTACGCAAAATCCGTCTCTGCGAGGAGTGGAGTATAGCGAAACAACAGCCAGCCCGCCCCTGCCTGCCCCTGCGCGCCCCTGCGCGCCGGCAGGCGTGGGCAGGCGTGGGCAGGCAGGGATGAGGAGGGAAGCAGTCTAGTAGTTTAACTAAATTATATTGCTTTTTAAGTACATTTAGTATAATATAACAATGTTATTGAAAAATTATTAAAGAAGAAAAAATTTGATTTGCAAATTTTTCCTAACACCTAACACCTAAAATCTAAATAACTAATAAAATGCCAGTAATCAAATCAGCAAAAAAAGCACTTAGAGGTTCTGAGAAAAAAAGAATTTTTAACTTGCGAAGAAAAAGAACTATGAAAGATGCAGTGAAAACTGTTACTAAATTAGTATCTACTAAAGATGAAAAGGGAGCTATGGATAAATTATCAATTGCTTATAAAGCAATTGATAAAGCTGTTAAGAGAGGGGTTGTTAAGAAAAACACAGCTGCTCGAAAGAAGTCAGTATTAGCTCGTTCAATAAAAAACATTTCTAAATAAATAAAAAAATAACCGCACCCAATAGAGGGTGCGGTTATTTTTTGTTATAATATTGATAAATATGAAAAAGAATTTTCAAGAAAAAATTACATTAATAAATCTAATTACTTTAATTCTGTTATTAGGAGTAATTTATTTTATTTTTTATAAATTAGATATTAAGGATAGTGAAATAAATACTTTGATAACAGAACAGGGGAGTATGTTAGAAAATTTAGAATCAAAAATTTCCATTTTAGAAGAAGTAAATAAAGAATCATTAGCTAAGTTAGAAATAGATTTATTAGAGGAAAAAAGCAAAAGGGAAAGTTCAGAGATTGAATTAGAAAAACAAAAGGAAATCTCTTCTCAACAAATTTCTAATTTAGAAGAAAAATTAACTCAAGAAGGAGAAAAAGATTTAAATAAAATAGTGGATTATTGGGATTCATATGTAGTTTTCGTTAATTGTAACTTTTATTCAGAAACAGCTGTTCTATTAGCAGAAACCAGTGGCTCTGGCTTGTTAGTTAAATGGGATAACACTGACCCTTTGATTTTAACCAATAAACATATCGTTTCAGGGACTGTTTATGGTTTAGACCAATTAGCCCAAAGTTGTGAAATAAAATTCCCCAAAGAAGATGTTTCTATAACTTCCAATAAAATTTCCGTTATTAATAACAACTTTGATTGGGGTTTTATTGATTTAGGAATAAATAATTTTTTTGTTAATAATTTGTTGTTAGATTCTCCTAGTGTTTGTAAGCAGGGTCCTAATTTAGGTGATAATTTGGTAATTTTAGGTTATCCCAGTATTGGTGATAAAAATAATGTCACCGCCACAGAAGGAATTATTTCTGGTTTTGATGGAGATTATTTTATTACTTCAGCTAAAGTAGAAAAAGGTAATTCCGGCGGAGCTGCTATTTCTTTAGAAAATAATTGTTATCTAGGCACGCCTACTTTTTCTACAACAGGAAACATAGAATCCCTAGCCAGAATCCTAGACGTCAGAGTTTTATTTGAATAAAAACATACTGGTTATTAGGTGCAGAAATTAAAAAAGAATTTAAAATTAATATGAAAAAAAAGGATATTATTCTAATAATTGGTGGTGGTGGGATGGCTGGTGTTTTCTCCTCTGGAGTTTTAAAATCTCTTGAAAAAGATAAGATATGTTCACGAATTTATTCAGTTTACGCCGTATCGGTTGGCGCTTGTACAGGAGCTCGTTTCATAGCAAAAGAATCACAGCTTGCGGGTCAAACCTTCTGGACTAGATTCAATAATAATAAATTTATCAGAGATAACTTTGTACAATATTTTTTTCAAATATTGAAACGAAGAAAAAACCCAAAGCAGAAAGTAGATGATGCGGTAGATTTTGATTATTTTACACAGATTGTACTGCATTCTGAAGATAAAATTGATTTTGAAAAGTTAATTAAATCCCCAATCCCATTCTATGTAAAAGTTTTTAATATAAATAAAAAAATCCATCAATATTTGTTAATAGAAAACCCACATGCATACGAAAAGATTATTGCCAGTGCATCTTTAACTCCACTTACTTCAAATCCAATTGCCATAAACAGTAATAAACTTTTTGATGGTGATACAATACCTTCCGATGATTTAGAGGAAGAGATTATTCAAAAAAATAAGGATAAAATTATTATAAAAATAAACAATCACAGCTATTCATTTTGGGATTATTTCAATATTAGTAGCCCTTTTATAATCTACACACTAATAAGAAATATGTATGACCCAAGTATATCCAATATCTATTTCAAGAGTTTTTTTAAGAAAATATGGCTGAGAAAAAGGTTTGATAAATACAAAAATGTATTTTCTGTCACAAATAATACACCTTTATCTACTTTCTGTAAGGACGAAAAGATATTAAAGAAAGTATATACCGAAGGTTTAAAGAGTGGCGAAGATCTTATTAGGTATATTTAAAAAAGCTAAACATAGGAAATGAATGAGGAACCTTTATTTATTCTTGGTGTTCTTCTTTTAATAATAAGAAAAGAAGAAAAGGGGTCAAAGAAAAGGATTTATTCACCTTTTTAAATAACTAGGTATAGATAGAGTATTGACCTGCCTATCGGCAGGCAGGTACTCTATGAACAGTTTTTTAAATAATTTCTGGACTACCTCATCATTTCGCTATACTTCACTCTTCGCAAAGACAATTAGTTAAAGCTAATTGTTAAACAAAAACTTCTTAGGAATGCTATCCTAAATTAGTTTTTGGTATTTACACATTTACATTATCCACAGTCAAGTTGTAAAGTAGTTTACGTTATGTTAATATGATGTAAATGGATACTTGGATAAAAAATAAACGAAAATTATTGGGACTTTCTCAACAAGAGGTAGCCCAAAGTCTTGGAATTTCTCGCCCGACCTATACCAAATTAGAGAAAGGACAAACAAAACTCAATAAACAACAAAAAGCTATTTTATCTAGTGTTTTTGGTATGTCTAAAGATAATTTAGAAAAAAAAGAATCCCAAGAAAAGATTATTCCTTCCAATATTGAAGTGAGAGATATTCCAAAAGAAAATGAAAAAAAATTTAAACAAGTTTTATTGTATGTAATATCTAAAGTAGGGAATCGCCCAAATATCGGACAAACGGCCTTATATAAATTGCTTTACTTTATTGATTTTGACTATTATGAAAAAACACAACAATATCTTATAGGGGCGACTTATATTAAAAATACCCATGGTCCCAGTCCTGTGTCTTTTGCTAAGATTTCTCGTGATTTAAAAAATAAAGGAGAACTCGTTGAAGTAAATAGTAAATTTTTTGGTTTCGATCAGAAAAAATATATGATTACTTCTGAACCGGAAGTTTCTCTCTTGAATGCTTCTGAATTAAAACATATAGATGATGAATTAGTACGATTAGCTTCAAAAACGGCCAAGGAGTTATCTGAATTATCTCATATTGATACCCCTTGGAGAGTAGCAAATGAAAGAGAGGTTCTTAATTATCGTCATGTTTTTTATAGACCGGATGAAACATCTGTAATGGAAGAATAAGATTATGAGTGATTTTTCTAGTCTTCCAGATTTTAAAAAAGAACTAAAAAGCTTTCTAAAAAGTATCCTAGTTTAGAATATGATATTGACGACATTAAACCTATTTTATTAACCTGCCCGACTGGTATTGGAAAAAATTTTACCATAATTCATTCAAGTGAAGATATAAAGATTATAAAAGTAAGAATTCATTGTGAATCTCTTCGAAAAAGAACCATAAGATTGATTTATTCTTATAAGGAAAGTAAATTTGAATTTCTCTATATTGAAGTCTGTATTAAAGGAAACAAGGAAAACCATAATAGAAAAAGAATTGCTCAGTATTTAAAAAAAGAGGAAAAGTTTAATGAATAAACCAACAAATAAATAATCATTTACTTTTTTAAAGCACCCTTTCTCCACACAAAAACTATTAATTTATAATTTTTTTATTAACGTAAATATTCATTTATATACGCACGTATGTACGTGAGTCAGTATGAGAGTCTTTTTATTTCCTAATTAATTAATCAATTTAATTAAGAACATTAATATTATTCCTAAGATAAAAAATAAAAAGGAAGCGATGGATTTTTTGAAATTTTCTTCTTTTCTTATTTCTGGAATTAAATCAGAGGCGGCAATATAAATAAATCCACCTGCAGCAAAAGGGACTAGGTATAAAACTATATTTTCTAAAATTGATGAAAGAAAATACCCAACTAAAGCCCCAAATAAAACAAATAGGGCGACAGCGTAATTCATAATCAAAGCTTTTTTCTTTTCAAAACCAGCGTGTATTAATACTCCGAAATCACCGATTTCTTGTGGTATTTCGTGTAAGGCAATAGCTATGGTTGTAGTGATACCTAATTTAATATCAATAATAAAAGTGCTGGCAATTATTATTCCATCAATAAAATTATGGAAACTATCACCAATCAAATTCATATATCCAAAGCTATGGACTGAACAATTTTCTTCATGACAATGTCTCCAATGTAATATCTTTTCCATTAAAAAGAAAAATATAAAAGCTATTAAAACAATAAGATATAATGTACCAGATTCTATTTTTTCAGAAGCCTCGGGTAATAGATGAAGAAAAACACCTCCGATTAAAGCACCGGCTGATAAAGAAACAAGAAATATTGTAATTTTTTTTAAGGTTTCTTTTTTAAAATATAAAAATAAAACAGCTACCCAAACACTTAGGCTTATTAAAAAAGAAGCTGTAATTATATAAAAGAAGGTGTTCATATATTGATATTGTGTCCCCACAAGGAATCGAACCTTGATCGCAGGTTCCGCAAACCTGTACTCTATCCGTTGAGCTATAGGGACAATTTAAAACATTATATCTTAAAGTTGTATATTTAAATATTTTTTTATTTCCGCCTCATTGGCGGGTCGCCGATGAGGCGACTATCCATTGAACTACGAGGACATTTTATCCCGACCTATTGCGTCGGAAATTTTTAAAAAAGATTAAAACCTAAAGGTTCTTGTAAATCTTCTTGTATTAATTGCTCTAATAAATACTCCTTTATTTCCTCCCTGTCAACTTCTGCTCCTAAAGGAATGATAGTGTAAGGACTAAACTTTTTAATCGATTTGAGAATTATATTTTTTTTGCTTAAATTAAAAGATTCAAAGTTTTCTAAATCTATTTCTTTTTTCCCAATAATTATTTTTTTAGGAGTTAGGGTGATAATAATCAAATCAGGTCTACGACTAGCAAAAATTGAGATACTAAAAGCGATAATTAAAACTAATATCCCAAATAATATATTAGCTAAAAGATACGCAGTGAAAAAAATAGAAAATGACAAAATCCAGACAGTCCAAAACCAATTAGCCGATCTAGGTGTGAATTCATATTCAAAAGCTTTCCAAGAAATTTCTTTTTCCATAGGTATATTTTAACATAAAAACAATCATGTTTGTTTATTAATAAAAATTTTCTTGATTTTAAAGGGTTTTTAATATAAAATGAAAATAGTAATTTGTAAAGAGTTCGTTTAAATATATGTACACATAAAACAGGAGGGGATATGAATCCTATAGGAAGTATAAAAACTCCTCCTGTTTTGAGTTATACAAGACAGAGGGTGCGTAATTTAGCTTATATTAGCAAAAGCCAATTCACTGAACTTTTTCCAACAACAACAAAAGCCTCAAATCCATTTGATAATTTTCTGGAAAATTTGCTTAATTTCAAAAAAGAAAGAGAATTAGCTTGGGCTCAATATTTAAATAAAATTGAACCTACTCAAGACAGCGGACTTAATTATCAGGAATATTTTCAATATCCTAATAAAAAAGTCTTTTCCTATTTGGAAACAATTCTTGGGTCCGATTATTCTAAAATGTCAGATGATGAAAAAGCTTACAAAATTGAGCAATACATCAGAGAAAATCTTAATTACATTTCAGATTTAGCTAATTACGCCATGGTAGAGTATTGGGCTAAACCAACTGAGACCATAAACAGTATGAAAGAAGATTGTGATGGGGGAGCTTGGTTAATAGGTTCTTTACTTCTTCACGCAGGGATTAATCCTGATAAGGTTAGATTTTTTGGAGGATCTGTTAAAACTGGTGCTTCTCAATTAGGGGGGCATGCATGGGTTGGTTATAAGATGGAAAATGGAGAGTGGGTCGCTCTCGATTGGTGCTATCTTCCTACAGATAAACCCCTCGCAGAAAGAGTTCCTTTAAAATATAACTTAAATTATTTTGATGACTATTTTTATGTGACTTTGTATAAAACTGTGGTTACAGATAACTATAATACCCTTCGAGATGGTTTAGGTTATAAAAACGCACAGAAAAGCAGTCAAAGAGGTTATGTTTCAAGCCTTGCTCAAATAGGGAGTGTAGTAAATACAAAAGCTTGATTTATTGTTTTCTATATTGTATAATATGTGAAGAAGGTAAAAATTTTTAAATCTAAAAAAAGGAGAAAAAAGATGAGTATGGATCAAAAAATTACACCAATTGGGAATGGAAATGGAGTTGTTCCAACAGCTCCAGTGAATACCAGAAATGGTATTCTGCAAAAAATTGCAGAGCAGGAAAAGCTTCAACCTCAAAAGGTTGAAGAAGAAAAAAAACCTGGTGGGATTCACGGCGAAATCGGATCCCTTTTAGACATCAAGGTTTGATGTTCAAACGTTCAACCCCCAGCACTTATCCGTAAGTTGCTGGGGTTTTTATTTAGCAAACCTTTAATAAGGTAGATTTTTTAACAGAATTTTGTTAGTATGATGTCTGTAATTGATATAAAACTTTACACTTTATAAGGAGAGGTGGCAGAGAGGTCGATTGCACCAGTCTTGAAAACTGGAGTGCCTTAACGGGTACCGAGGGTTCGAATCCCTCCCTCTCCGCAACAATAATAAAAGACAGCAACTTAAGTTGCTGTCTTTTATTATTGTTTTGTCAGTGAGAAGGGATTCGAAAGACGGAGCCAGAGAAAATGAGCGTTAGCGAATTTTCATACTGGCGAGTCGGGGTCGAAGGTTCTTAGTAAAATTTGAGTGAGTTTACGAGCGAAAAATTTTACTTAGAAACCTGTGGCCGAATCCCTCCCTCTCCGCATTGATAATTTCAAATACCGACTAAGGTATTTGAAATTAGCAACCTACGAAAGAGAGGGAGGGATTCGAAACGAACGAGTATATTTTTCTTAGCGAAGCGAAGGAAAATTCGAGTGAGCGAGTTCACGAGTTCTTAATGAAGATGACCCAGCACTTTTTCAAAAAGTGCTGGGGAAATCTGAATTTAGAACTGGGGACCGAATCCCAAATATAATAATCTACGCAACCAAAGAAAAAATACCAGTATAGGCTGGTATTTTTTTATTTGGTTGCGTTAGCGAGGAGGAATTCGAAGGACGGAGCCAGAGAAAATGAGCGATAGCGAATTTTCATACTGGCGAGTTGGGGTCGAAGGTTCTTAGTAAAATTTGAGCGAGTTTACGAGCGAAAAATTTTACTTAGAAACCTGTGACCGAATCCCTCCAATTAAATTATTGAGGGGTATTTTTAATTTCAAACTTTCTGAAGAGAGGGAGGGATTCGAAACGAACGAGTATATTTTTCGTAGCGAAGCGAAGGAAAATTCGAGTGAGCGAGGTTACGAATTCTTTTTATTTTAGGAGCGAAGCGAACTAAAATAATTAGAATTGGGTGAGATGCAACCTTTGGGAGCATTGCAAGATCCTTTTGAGATATTATAGAGTGAGGTACGAACGAATATAATATCCAAAAGGTATACAGTTTCTGTAAGAAACCGAATCCCTCCCTCTCCACATTAACAAAAAATCTACCTTTATTTAAACCTTATGCTATAATTTTAATATGTTATTTTTTGGTAAAAAGACCTTAGACAAAAAGTCGGGCAGAGAAAAAGAAGAGATTAAAAAACCTTCCAATAAAAAAGTATCAACCAAAACCCTCTCTGGTTTTATGGAATTATTACCAGCAGAGCAAATTGTTTTCAATAAAATGTTTGATACTATCCGAGAAGCCTATGAATTATTTGGTTTTATTCCACTTGATACTCCTATATTAGAAAGAGCAGAAGTTCTTTTAGCTAAAGCCGGAGGGGAGACAGAAAAACAAATTTATCAATTCAAAAAAGGAGATACTGATTTGGCTATGAGGTTTGATTTGACTGTGCCTTTAGCACGATTCGTGGCAGAAAACTGGAGAGAATTAGCTTTTCCCTTTAAGCGTTACGCTATGGGTAAGGTATATAGAGGAGAAAGGGCTCAAGCTGGGCGTTTTCGTGAATTCTATCAATGTGATATTGATGTCATTGGAGATGAAAAATTAGATATACGTTTCGATGCTGAAATTCCAAGTATTATTTACACTATTTTTAATAAATTAGGTTTTGATAAATTTACTATTCAAATCAATAACAGAAAGCTTTTTAATAGCTTATTTTCTGGTTTAGGTGTTTCTGAAAAATCAGCTAAAATAATGCAATCTATTGATAGGCTAGAAAAAATCGGAGCGGAAAAAGTTGAAGAAGAATTGAGTGAATTGAAATTAACAAAAGATGTAATTGAACAAATTTTAAACTTCATTAATTTAAAAGGCTCTAATTCAAAAATTTTACAAGGGCTTAAGGATTTATCTATAGAGAATGATGAATTTAAAAAAGGAATAGAAGAACTAGAAATGGTTGTGAATTTAATTCAACAATTTGGAGTGCCAGAATCTAATTTCAGAATTGATTTAACTATTGCTCGAGGGTTGGATTACTATACAGGCACAGTTTATGAAACTAGATTAGATGAATACCCAGAAATTGGCTCTGTTTGTTCTGGAGGGCGTTACGATAACTTAGCCAGTCAATATACAGATAAAAAGCTTCCAGGAGTGGGGATTTCAATTGGTTTGACTCGATTATTTGATCAACTTAAGAAAAAAGAAGTAATCAAAACTGGTTCCGCTACTTTGACTCAAGTTTTAATTATTCCTATGACAGAAAATCCAGAATTAAGTATTGAATTAGCTTCAGTGTTAAGAGAAAATGGAATTGCTACTGAAATATATTTTACTCAAGATAAAATGAAAAAGCGATTAGGTTACGCTGATAAATTAGGAATTCCCTATACAGTCATTATCGGGGAAGATGAAATCATAAAAGATGTTTATACTCTAAAAGACATGATTACTGGTGAGCAAAAGGAATTAAAAAGAGAGGAACTTTTAGAAAAAATGAGAAAAGGGTTTTAAAGATATTCACATAAAATATTCGCCAATCCATTTTTTATGTTAAAATAAAATTAATTAAATTAAGAGAGGTTCTAGAAACCCATCTGTAGAAAGTTAGAAAACTTTTTGCAGATGGGTTTTTACATTATATGGAAAAATTTTTCTCTAATAAAAATAGAAATAAAAAGATAATCATATTTTTGATGATTATATTGTTTGTGTTAATTATATTTTTAGCTTATCAAGCTTATTTCGAATTAAATAAAAATTTAGAAACTAGCGAAACTGATGCTTTAGATCTAATTGATCAAAGAATGCAAACAGTTTTTTTAGAAATAAACAATTTTCCAGGAGATGCCTCTAATGATATTTTATTTTCTAGTAGGTTATCGTGTTTTAATAACTTATTTAATTTAGAAAGTTCAGATTCAATGAAAGAAGATATTGAAAATAATTTTATTGCTTTCCTTAAACAATCTAGTGCTTACTATCAAATTAGGTATATAGATGAATCAGGGAGAGTAATCGTTGGAGCAGATTTTGATGGTATTAATTATAAAATTATTAATGAAAAAGATTTAAAAGAAGAAAGATTTAAGGATTATTTTAATCAAGTCATAGATCTAAATAGAGAAGAGGTTTTTATTTCTAAATTAGACTTAAACATAAAAAATAGGGAGATTGAGAACAGAGGAACTAAAGATAAACCCAAATATGTACCAGTTATAAGGTATGCAACCCCTGTCTTTAATAAACAAGGAGATTCTCGAGGAGTAATTATTTCTAATATTTATGCTGATTACTTTTTAGAAGATATTAGAAGATCCCAAAGAGAAGGGGAATTAACCTTTTTGATAAATAATGAAGGGTATTATCTTGCTCACCCAGATAAAACTAAGGAATTTTCTTTTATGTTTAATGACAAGAAGGATAATTTTAAAAATGATTATATCATTAATTCGGAAAATATTTTAACTGATTGTTCTAAGAGGAGAACAGAAAATAACAATTTAATTTTCACTTATCGGTGTATCTACCCAAGGGCTGGAAGCTTTGAAATACATGAAGGTTCAAAAAAACTTCTCGAAGGAAATAATGGAGATTATCATTGGATTTTGGTTACAGTAACAGATAAAAAAGGAATAGAAAAACCATTAAAAGATTTTAAAATTAAATATATATGGATTGGTTTATTCTATTTTGTAATCATTTTAATAATAACGGTTTTGGTTGGATTGATTTACTCTAATAATTTAACGAGTACTAAAAGTCATTAATAACATGGTTAAAAAAATAAAAGAAAAAAAAGGATTATTTATCGTTTTTGTATTAACTTATTTAATGTTGTTTTTAATTGTTTTTACTATAGGGGGACTTTATAAAAAAAACAAAATTACCAAGGATATTTTCAATGAAGTGTCTTTAGTGACCAAAACAAGAACAGAAAAAATTAATAATTATTTAAATAATTTAGAAAATAAAGTACAAGAGTTATCTGAAATCAGAGAAGTTAAAAGCTTACTAAAAAATAATACTAGTGAAGATAGAAAAAAAATAAATGAATCTTTAAATGTATTAACTCGTGATTACGAAGATGTTCATATAATTTCGTTAAAAGGGGTTCTTGTTTATACTTCTGACCCAAATAAAGAAGTGGGAATTGATTTTGAAGAAACAATAAACCAAAATAAAGACATTTTTAAAAATTATAAAAAAACAAAAGAATCCATAAAAAGTTCTTTTTATGGCCCTTATTTGGAATATTATAATGAAACACAGCCAAAAATTTTAGTAATGAGACCAGTTTTTGAAGATAATGTTTTATTTGGTTACATTGCTTTGGTTGATAATATGGATGAAGTTTATGATATTTTCAAGGAAATAAGTACACTAAGAAAAACAGAAGAATCTTATCTAGTAAATAAAGATCTTTTATTAATTAGCCCTTTTAAATCTGGTAAATTTGATATGTTTATTCAAAATATCATAACTGAAAATACAAAAAGATGTTTTAGTATGATGGATAGTGTTGAACATTTAGGTCATCCTCCTATTGATAAACTTTTAAATTACAAAGGAGATTTTGTTGTAGGTGCTCATTCAGTCATTTTAGGTCCTGAGTGGTGTTTGTTAACAGAGGTTAACGAAGAAGAAATATTCAATATTTCTTCAAGTGAGAAGTATAAAATAATGGCTTATTTTATATTAATAACTTTTGTTATTTGTGGAATTATATTCTTAGTTTTTATAATATTTAAAAAATATTTTTTAAATATTATAAAAAATTTTAAAAGTCTAAAAATAAAACATATAATTTCGGTAGCTTTAGTTTTTTCATTAATTTATTTCTTTTTTATAACTTCTTTTTTTCAAGGTTGGGAAAATGCTGCATTCTATGATGAGATATCAGATCTATTAACAATTTTTGTTGTTATTATTCTCTTGTTATATGGTTTTAAATTAAAAAACAGAAAAGCTAGTAATTTAATTATCTTAGGATCTATTCTTATTATTATAGATAAATTATTGCAAATTATTTTAGAAGAATATATTTATGCATTTGGTTTAATTTCCTCTTGGTTTTGGATACCCGGAGCTATTATTGGTTTTGCGGGTCTCTTATTAGTTTTTTATGGGTTTAATAAAAATATATGAATCCTCAGATAGCAGACTTAATTTTTATGAGTTTAATGTTGGTTACCGCCGTTTATGTTTTTTGGATTGCTATAAATTCAATAATTTTTAGAAAAAAGGTAGCCGTTTTTTTACCTTTAATTTTTTCTGGTTTTATTTTATGTTTCAGTGCTGTTTTTAGTCTTTATGGTATTTTCGATCAAAAAATATGGTTTGTTCTCGAATCTTTGTGGGCTGTTGTGTTTTTATGGATATTAATAATAATTATAAAGAAAAATAATGTTTAACTTAATTGATAGCCTTACACTTGGTATTATATTTTCGTTGACTATTTTAAATATGGTTATTTTAGGTATTTTAATAAGAAGATTTATTAAAATAAAAAAACACAAAAAGAGTATTTTTGTTCTAATCTTCATTTATTTATTGCTTTTAGTTAAGTCCATGTTTGATGCTATTGTTTTGCATTATCCTTTAGTAAAAGGGATTATTAACAATTGTTCTTTTTGTGTGAGTTTTGAAATTTCTTTTCTTTTTTTGATGATTCTATTGTTTAGTTTTTTGATATTTATATTAAAAAATAAATTATTTTATTTAAATATATTTTTAGTAATATTAATTGGTATTACCAGTATTATTTCATTATCGTTTAACAGTCAATTATTGGAAGTTTCAAAATGGGTTTTTATTGTAACTTTTAATTTTATATTCTATTATTTGACAATAAGATTTCTAATTCCTATTTGTAAAAACGAAAATGTGTAAAATTAACCAATGCATTTGATTATATTATGAGTAAAAAATTAATTTTTTTAAAAAGAGTATTTAAATTATCAATAATTTTGATAGTATTCTTATTTTCCTTTTTTCTTAATTTAACCCCTGTGTATGCATTAAACATATCTGTGCATATACCTGAAAAGTATACTGATGTTGAAGCAGGGGAAAGATTTTACTTTGAAGTAGAAATAAAATACCCAGAAAATTCAAGACGAAAAGACTTAAAGTTGAATTATGAGATACTTGATAAGAATAATGAAATAATTACTCAAGCTAAGCATTTAAAAGCTATAGAGACACAAGCTTCATTCATGGATTATATAGTTATTCCAGAAAATACAGAAAAGGGTTTATATAATATAAATGTAGGGATTAGTGATTATGAAAACTTAAGAGCAGATGTTTCGGCTAGTTTTAACATAATTTCTTCTGGAGACGAGCAGTTGAAACTATATTTCTATGTACTTTTAGGGGTAATGCTCTTTATTAGTATTTTGATAGGTGTAGATATCATTATATCCAAAAAACAATAAAAAATAACTAATATAAAGAGCGACGAGCTAAAGTTCGCCACTCTTCTTAATAAGTTTATTATTTAAAACAATAGTGATATGATAATAACACTATATGAAGCGAGCATATAATTCCTTCGCTCGGATTATATAAAAACATATTATTACATAATCGTTTTTATAAATCCTCACTCGAAATTATGATAAAAAAAATATTTTTAGGGTTGTTTTTAATACAGAGTTTTATTTTTCCGCAAATAACAAAAGCGGAAGATTTAGTAATAGAACCAGAAATAAATAATATACAAGAAAAAGTAGATATTTATTTTTTTGAAAGAGAAGACTGTTCTTTTTGTGCTAAGGAAATGGCTTTTTTTGGAGATTTAATAAAAGAAAGAGATGATTTTAATTTGATTATTGTTGATATAGCTCAAGAAGGGAATAGACAACAATTTGATTTGCTTACAGACAAATATAATTTACCTAAGGTTACTCCCACAACAATAATTGGAGAAAATATTTTCCAAGGTTTTGATACCCCTGAAACTACAGGTAAACAGATAATTGAATTAATAGAACAAGCAAAATTAAAGCAAAAAGTTGAACAAGATTTAACCTTACATCAAAACTTTGAATTCAAAATTCCTTTTATGGGGGTAGTAGATTTAAAGACGATGTCTCTTTTTTCATTATCTTTTATTTTAGGATTGGTGGACGGTTTTAATCCTTGTGCTATGTGGGTGCTGATGACTTTTTTGTTAATTTTATGGCAGGTGAAAGACAGAAAGAAAATGTTTCAAGTGGCAGGTTTGTTTATTTTAGCCGAGACAGTGATGTATTGGTTGATCTTAAACTTTTGGTTTAAAACTTGGGATTTCATAGGTTTAGACAAAATTATAACTCCAGCCATTGGTTTATTAGCTGTTGGGTCAGGGGTTTATTTCTTGAGAAGATATTGGAAAACTAGGGGAGAATTAATTTGTGATACTGACATAGAGAAACAAGGGAAGACAGAAAACAAAATTCAAAAATTAGTGAATGGACCAATGACTATTCTAACAGCTTTGGGAATTATTGGAGTAGCTTTATCTGTGAATGTAATTGAATTTGCTTGTTCTATTGGAATTCCTCAAGCCTTCACTAAGATAATTGAATTAAATCAACTTTCGTTACTAGGAGAACAATTTTATATTTTCTTATATACCTTTGCTTATATGGTAGATGACTTTTTAATTTTTGGTTTGGCTCTTTATGGTTTCAAAAAATTCTATTCTGTAGGGCAAAAGTATTCAAATCTTTCTTCTTTGATTGGAGGAATATTAATGGTAGTTCTTGGGTTGTTGCTTCTGTTAGCTCCTGATCTATTAGTCTTTTAGTCCTATGTAGATTAGACGCGGATTTACGCGGAATTAACGCGGAAATAAAATTACCTGACGAAGTAATCTCTTTTGTTTGTCCCAAAGAGATAGACTTATTGGTTTGAAAAAGTACTTCAGAAATAACTGGATCGCTTCGCAAGCCTGACTGCCAGAAGGTAGGGATGAGGGGAGAAGCAATTCAGGAATCTTAGATAAAAATAATTAAACATTATGAACAAATTTTTAGAAAATATAGAGATACCCGAATTTGTTTCTAGAGGAGGGGATAAACTAAAATTTGCTTTAGAGAAATTTAATATTGATGTGAAAGGAAAAGTCTGTGCTGACTTTGGTTGTAGCACTGGGGGGTTTACTGATTGTCTTTTACAACAAGGAGCTAAAAAAGTTTACGCAGTCGATACTGGTAAAAATATCTTAGAATGGAAAATAAGAGAGGATGAGAGAGTCGTCTTTCTTGGAGGGGTTAATGCTCTCCATGTAGAATTACCGGAAAAAGTAGATTTTATTTCTATTGATGTGAGTTGGACTCCACAGAGATTAATTATTCCTAAAGTTTTGTCTATACTGAAGGATGGAGGAAAAATAATTTCCTTAATTAAACCTCATTATGAAATAGATAGGGCTTTGTTACGAAAAGGAAAAGCCCCTGAAGAAACTTTGCTCGGGGTGATTGAAAAAACCAAACAGGATTTAAAAGACCTTAAGTTAAATTTTTCAGAAATCATAGAATCACCGATATTAGGAAAAAAAGGAAAGAATAAGGAGTATTTGGTTTGTATAGAAAAATAGTATATTGATGTTTTAGTTATTGATTTTTTTAATAAATAAAGTTATTGTTCAAATAGGTTGGAATTCAAACTTTTTAATTAAAAAAAAGGAATAAAACAATGAAAGAAAATTATTGCTTTTTAATGAGTTTTTTAACATCTTTATTTTTAGGTTTATTAACATTTCCTTATGTTATTTTAAATCCTGGCAAAGCTGTAGAAGTAGGTTTTCAAATAAAGAAGATTGCAAGAGAAGTTAATACTCTTTTTTAATTAAGTTTTTAAAAAGATTATAGATTGTAATAATACTTTTTTTACAAACCATAAGTAAAACAAATTATAAAAATTTGTTTCGCTTATGGTTTGTTTTATTTATGATACAATTATTGATATGAAATTAATTATTTTAAGAGGTTTACCTGGGTGTGGTAAATCGGTTATAGCTGAAAAATTAGGGGAGAAATTAGATAATCCTGTTATCTATGGTGACTTTTTTAAACGAGAGTATATGAAAGATAATCCTGAATTTGTTAATAAGGATGTTTATCAATACTCCTATGACAAAATTTTTGAAAAGATAAAAGAT
Source organism: Patescibacteria group bacterium (assembly GCA_018817595.1). Lineage (GTDB taxonomy): Bacteria > Patescibacteriota > Minisyncoccia > Phycocordibacterales > UBA12079 > JAHITU01. The sequence continues at coordinate 5,332 of JAHITU010000021.1, read as the reverse complement.
TTATTTGAAAGCGGGGAAGAGACTGTAATTGTAGAAGAGTTATTTAATGACGTGGATTTGTTAGGAAAAATAGAAAATTTTTGCAGAGAAAATATAATTGAAATAAAAGCATTTTTTATTCAAAGAGATTTAGAAAAACTTTTAGAACTTGAAGAGACTAGGGGACGAAAGGTAAAGAACACTAAAGAAGATTTTGGAAAGTTAGAAAAAGAAATAAGAGACAATGAAATAGAAGGGGAAATAATTATGGATAATAATAAAACACTAGAAGGTTCTGTGGAATTTGTTTTAAAAAATATATAAAAATAATTTGTATTGACATTGTCATTACAATTGTTAAAATTAGGTTATTATTAATTTAATTAATAAAATTATATGACTTCAACAACTTTACAAATTAGAATAGATAAAAAAGAAAAAGAAGAAGCTAGAAAGGTTTTTTCTGATATGGGTATGACTTTATCAACTGCAATTAAATTATTCTTAAATCAAACAAGAAAGACTAAATCCTTGCCTATTAAAGGTTTAACTGAGAATGGATTTACTCCAGAATATGAACAAATGCTTATAAAAGAAGCTAAATGGGCTAAAAAACATGGTAAGGGATATGATTCCGTAGATGAAATGTTTAAAGATATTTTAAAATAGTATGTATAAAGTCTTTAATTCTAAACAATTTAGTAAATCCTTAAAGAAGATAGAAAGATCTGGGAAATATTCTATCCAGGAAATTAGAGATGTTATTTTTATAATTGCTTCAGGTAAAAAACTAAATATAAAATATCAAGATCATAGATTAAAAGGTGATATGAATGAATATAGAGAGTGTCATATTAAATCCGACTTATTATTAGTTTATGAGTTAGATAAGAAAGAACTAATTTTATTAACTATTGATATTAAAAATCACTCGAATTTGTTTAAATAATGAAATATTTAGGAATTGATTATGGTGAAAAAAATGTAGGAATCGCTATCTCAGATGATGGTGGGAATTTAGCTTTTGCAAAAACTGTTTTAGATAATGATAAAAATCTTTTAAAAAATATTTTGAAAATTATTGAAGATGATAGAATTGAGGTTATTGTGGTAGGGGAATCTATAAATTTAAACGGAGAAGAAAATCCAATTCAAAAAAAGATTTTAGGGTTTAAGAAAAATTTAAAAGAAAATGTTAAAATACCGATACATTTTCAACCAGAATTTCTGACTTCAATGGAAGCTAGACGACTTCAAGAAGGTGTTAAAAAGATTGATGCTTCGGCAGCCGCATTAATTCTAAAAAGCTTTTTAGATAAAAGTTAAAATATGTTCAGAATTTTAGACAAAACAAAAAATTTATTAAAAGAATGGTCTGATAAACATTCTCAGGGAAAGCATGCTAAGTTTTGGTTGTTAGTTTTTTCTTTCACTGAAGCCTCTTTTTTTGTTATTCCACCTGATGTTTTTTTATTGGCTATTTTGATTAATAATGGTCCTAGATGGATATATTATGCTTGGATAACTACCGTTGCTTCTGTATTAGGGGGCTTGCTAGGTTATGTTTTTGGTTTTTTCTTTTTCGATTTAGTTGGTGAATTTTTAATAAACACATACAATTTACAGAGTCAAATGGCGACAGTCTCTAATTTATTTCAAGATAACGCTTTTTGGGCAGTTTTTGTTTCAGCCTTTACTCCAATTCCATTTAAGGTTTTTACTATTTCGGCTGGATTCTTTCATATAAATATAATTACATTTTTTGTTGCTTCTCTAATAGGAAGAGGTTTGAGATTTTTTGCTGTGGGCTATCTAGTAAAACTGTTTGGAAAACAAATGGCTCATTATGCTTTTAAATATTTTAATTACATAACTCTTTTGATTTTAGCTTTAATTTTAGCTTTGTTGTTTACTTAAATATTGATTTAAGGCTTGATTAATGATACATTACATATTGTTTAGATAAGTTTTTAATAAGTAGTTAGGGTTAGAACAGTATGTTATAATCTTAATATGCCTTATAAATATAAAGAAGATTTATATAAAGCTCAAAAAAGACATCGCATTAAAATACGACAAGAGGTATTAAATTTTTTAACAAAAAAAAGTTGTGTCGATTGTGGTGAAAAAGATCCAATTGTTCTTGATTTTGATCATATAGAAAAAAATAAAAAATTTAAATCAGTTGCTAGGATGTTGGCAGGGCATTATTCTTGGGAATCTGTTTTAAAAGAAATAAATAAATGTGAGATAAGGTGCGCTAATTGCCATAGAAGAAGAACTTATAAACAATTTAATTGTTTTGGTAAAACTAAATAAAATTTGTCCCCGTAGTTTAATGGATAAAACTAGAGACTTCTAATCTCTCGCTGTAGGTTCGATTCCTACCGGGGGCACAATAAAAAAATAGACTGATTTTCAAATCAGTTTATTTTTTTATTTGTTTTTGGATAGTGGAATCGAACGGTGATAGAAAAAGGACTAAACGTCCTTTTTCGAGCCGCGACCAGCAGTACTTAATAGATTTCGAGCCTGCCTGCCCACGCCTGCTGGCGCGCAGGGGCAGGCAGGCGTTAGCGAAGAAATCTATTTAGTAACTGTGGGTCGATCCTACCAGGGGCACAACAATAAACGGGATTTGGTCAGGAGTATTTTTTCTGACGAAAAAATCTCACGACCCTGTCTCGCTGTGTTCGCCTTGTCTTCGCTTCGCTTCGACAAACTCACACATGCTCCGACTTTCAAATCCCTACGCGAGCAAAGAAATTTGCTCGCTCATCACCCACCATTAAAATCAAAAACCGCCAAAGGCGGTTAAGATTTTATATGGTGGGCGATGAGGGATTTGAACCCCCGACCTTCGCAGTGTAAATGCGCTGCTCTACCAACTGAGCTAATCGCCCTTATTCAATTAAAGTATATATTATATTTTTTTTACAAAAAATACAAGCGATTTTTCTTTTTTTATGTTAAAAATATATAAAAGAAATATGAATATAGAAAAATTATTTGAAAATGATGAAGTTGTGGTGGTTAATAAACTAGCTGGTTTAGTGGTGCATGCCGATGGAAGAACAGAGGAACCCAACCTTTGTGATTGGATACAAGAGAATTATCCTGAGATCGAAAATGTAGGTGAGCCTTTGGTTTTAAAAAATTCAAAAGATGGAGAAAAGGAAATAAAACGCCCTGGAATTGTGCATCGCTTAGATAGGGAAACTAGTGGAGCTTTAATCATCGCAAAAACCCAAGAATCTTTTTTAAATTTAAAGGAACAGTTTCAAAAAAAGGAAATAAAGAAAATTTATAACACATTTGTTTGGGGTAAAATGCCACAAGAAGAAGGTGTGATAGATAGACCTATTGGAAAATCTGGAAAAGATTTTCGGCAATGGTCAGCTCAAAGAGGGGCTCGAGGAATTATGAGGGAAGCTATAACTGAATACAAGGTATTGAAATCAAACGATGAATTTTCATACTTAGAGGTTAATTTGAAAACCGGTAGAACTCATCAAATAAGAGTGCATATGAAAGCTATTAATCACCCTGTTGTCGGAGATAAACTATATGCTCCTAAGCGTGATTTTGCCTTAGGATTTGATAGAATAGCCCTTCATGCTTCTACGGTAGAGTTTTCTTTATTGAATGGGGAAAAGGTCAAAATTGAAGCTTCATTACCTCAAGACTTTCAAAGTGCTAAAAGATTGATTTAAAAAAACTTGACTTTTAATAATGTTTTTGGTAATTTATGACCCAGTAACGCTGTTGGAGAACTCTGGAGAGTTAAGGGAAATGAGCCAAGGTGGTTTGTTTTATCGAGTGGGCGTGCTCAAGTCGGCGAAGTATGGGCAGAGTATGAAGGAGGGATCCTTCAATATCCAGCTCTGTTTCGAAAGATGTCGAATAACTTATTGTCTTAAGGAAACGAGCTCAATTCAGACAGGTAAAACTTACCTTAACTTCTCCAACAGTGTTCTAAATTTAGTTCTTTTGAAAGAGGTGCCACTTCCTATTTAGTTTAGGAAGTGGTTTTTTATTATAAAATCAAAAAAACTTCGCCTTTGCTTCGATTTTATTTTTTTAACAAAAAATAAGATCGAAGCAGTCTAGTTAAATAATATTTTTTTTAAAATCCAAGAATTGATTTATTATTTAAAATAACATTTTTCATTGCAGAATAAGAGTATTTATGATAAAGTTTGGCGATATAAAGGTATAAATTAATAAAACTCTGAATTACGAAACTAATTTCGTTACGAGAATTTCTTCGGATTTTTCAGATTATTTTATAAAAAATTGAAGGACTAGCAGTAGCTAATGTGAAGTTTTTTAGAAAATAAGATGAAAAATATCGAGGAATTTGCAGTAGAAAGTAGTTAGTAATTCAGAGTAATAACAAAAACATGAATTTAGAAACAATTAAAATTTCATCAGTCAATATGGAAGAAAGAAAAAATCTTGGTATACGAGCTGGTGATACAGTGCGTGTATGGGTAAAGATTGAAGAGAAAGGAAAAACTAGAACACAGGCTTTTGAAGGTTTAGTGTTAGCTAGAAAACATGGAAATGAAGCAGGAGCTACATTCACTGTTAGAAAAGTAGCCAGTGGGGTAGGAGTAGAAAGAATTTTCCCGCTATTTTCACCAATGATTGATAAAATTGAAATCATTAAACGAGCTAGAGTGAGAAGATCTAAACTTTACTTTATTAGAGAAAAGGTAGCTAGAGAAATTCGAAGACAAATGAGAAAGATGAAAATGGTTACTCTTTCCACAAAATCTGAAGGAGAAGAAGCAGTTAGAATAGAAAAGGAAGCAGAACAAGCTAAGATTGATGCTGAAAAAGCAGCAGAAGTTGCAGAAGCTTCAGTTGAAGCTGAAATAACTCCAGAAGAAGTTATTGAAGCACCTGTTGAAGAAGTAGTTTCAGAAGAAGCTGAAAAAGAAGCAGAAGTTGAAGCTAAAGCTGAAGAAGTAGAAAAAGAAATTTTAGCTGAAGAAAAAACAGAAGAAGAAATGACAGAAATTAAAGAAGATACAGAAGAAACAAATAAAATAAAAGAAGAAGAAAAAGAAGCTTCTGAAAAATAAAACTTATATCTTCGTCTCTGCGAGGAGGTAAAATTTAAAAATAAAAAATTCGCAACTAGTTGCGAATTTTTTATTTTTAAATTTTTTCAGTGTGGCAGTCTAGGTTTTTAATTTAAATCCTTTCAAGAATCTTAATGAATTCTTCTAAGGTTGCATTGCAATTCCTTGCTGCTTTTTTATAATCTTCTTTTGATTTAATAATATGTGTACTTTTATGTTCTGTATGGACTTGCCACATACAGCAAGGATATTCTTCTTTATTG
>JAHITU010000020.1 GCA_018817595.1 Patescibacteria group bacterium | reverse complement strand
AGGATCAATGGAACCCCAACCTTTATAATCATTTCCCTTCTCTATATAAATGGGGTGGTCATTAGTCGTTCTTAAAACTGTTCCATCTTCAAGAGTCACCATAAACCAATCAGAACGAATAGGAGCTTCTATTTCTAGTACTCTATTATTAGTATATCTATCTCTCTTAATATCATAACCTAAAACTATTTCTCCCACTTGGATGTCTTCGATTTTTTTGAATGTTCCATCTGACATGGTTACTAGTGTTCCAGGGAGGAAGCAGGATAATCCACCACCACCACCAATACCGGTTCCTCCTGCATTACCACCAGAGACTCCTGCTCCAACTCCTCCATCACCAGCTGAACCATCACCACCAGGGGCACCACCTCCTCCTCCGCCACCTCCACTTCCGCCTCCACCTCCACCTCCACCACCTCCACCACCTCCACCACCTCCTTTATTATGCACCAAAATACCTTCAGCAAAGAAATTATGGTTGTCTTCTACAGCAGAAAGGTTATAGGTTTGAACACCTGTTTCTATTTTAGTTATTTTTGTTATTTTTAAAGTAATTAGTTTATTATTTATTATTTCATAAACTGTATCTCCTACTTCTAATTTATTTACATTTAAATTATATTTAAGTTTGGTTATATCTGGACGACTAGAAGCCCAACCTTTTTCTTTTGTAAAATATGGGTGACTGTTAGTGTTTTGATTTGTTTTTCCATTAGAAAATTCTATTTTAACAGTATAGTCATCTCCTTGTCCTGTATGATATTGAGTAAGTAAATCTAAAACAGCTTTGTTTTCTATTTCCATTGTTTCTGTATTAACTGTTTTAACTATTTCTCCTATCTTGATGTCTTCAATGTTCTTAGTACTATTATCTCCCATGGTTATTTGGGTTCCGGTGATGAAACAATCAGCTGCTTCAGATCTAAGAAAAGAAGCTGTAAGCAATAAAAAAAAGATAATTAATATAGTACAAATTAGATTTATTTTTTTCATTTTTTTAATAATTTAAATAATAATAGATTTGTTATTATTATAACTTTTATTAAAAATTAATGGATGAAAGTTATCCACAATTTTTAAAAATTAAAACCGTGCAATATACATAAATGCAATTGCACGGCGTTATTCTTCCATTTACCCTGTCTAACTGACATAGGGAAAGATTCTATAAATCATCCGAGGGATGATTTTTTCGACTATCTCATACCGGTGACCTCCACCACCGACAAAGCCTGTTTGATTATGAACCATAAAGAAAAAATTTTTGTAGGTAAAAAATGTCACCTGCGAACAAAAGGCTTTATCTACATAGTCTATCTGTGTTTCTAAAAAAACTTCAGATACTCCATCTACTCCATCGATGTCGATTTCTTTTAAATCATCAACACCGTATGAGTTGACAAAGTCTTCCACAGACACAGGTAAAAATTTTCTAGGCATATTTTTGTTAAAAGCCCTTAACTCAGCTCTCACAAGAGCCAAGAAATTTTCTTTATCTCCTGTCCTCCCATCTTCAAAATAGAGACAAGTTATAATACTTTTTTTCTTTTTGTCTCCGAAACTCCATGCTGGAATATTCGAAGGGAACCCTCTTCTCCAGTATTCTTGATCTCCGTTCCACCATCTTTCAGACGGAAGTTTTAGATTCAAATAAACTCCCTTGTATTTGATAATTCCAATATCGGAATTATCTCCAATGTTTCCCGAAGAAACAGGGATTGAAGGATTCCCTCCTCCTCTTATACAAGAGAAAAAGAAGAAACAGAAAACCATAATCAAAAAAACCAAACTTTTTTTCATAATATACCTCCTCGATATATTTTTTAAAATATCTTTAAATTATTTATTATTGTTAATGAACAAAAACTACTTTCAATCGTTTTTGCTCCGAACTTCCATACCTTCTTTATACCACAAAGTAAAACAAAAAGCAATATCACAAAGCTATCTTATCAAAATGTCAAAAAAAGTCTTGAAATTAAATATTTATCTATATATAATAAGTTTGTATGGAATAAAAAATAACATGATATTAAATAAAAATAACAGAGAATATTTTCAAAATTGGTATCTAAAATTATCAAAAGATGATAAGAGATTAGGAACAAAAAGAACTAAACAAGATGTTGAGTTTATTAAGAAGGTTTTAAAATTACCAAAAAATTCTAGAATTCTTGATCTTTGTTGTGGTCATGGTAGACATTCTATTTTATTAGCAAAACAATATTCAATCACAGGATTAGATATAAACAAAGAAGCTCTTGGTATTTTCAAAAAAAATATTAAAAATAAAAAATTCAAAATAAACTTGATTGAATCCGATATGCGAGAGATACCATTCAAAGAAAAATTTGATGCTGTATTAAATATGTATACATCTTTTGGTTATTTTGAAAAAGATAAAGATAACTTAAAAGTTCTCAAATCTATAAACAAATCACTTAAATTAAATGGTAAATTAATCCTTGATCTTAGAAATAAAAGACCTTATCATAAAAAAGTTTTACCAAAATATTGGATGAAGTTAAAAAATAATTATATCTTAATGGAAAACGATTATAACGACAAAAAAAACCAAGAAGAAGTAAAACTAATAATCATAGATAATAAAGGAAGGATTTTAAAAACTAATTTTTTTGTTAAATCATATACAGTATCAGAAATTAAAAAATTGCTTAATAAAGCAGGTTTTTCAATTATAAAAAAATACGGAAGTACAGAAAACACAGATATATATACAAAAAAATCAGAAAGACTTATAATTTTAGCAGAAAAAAAGCGTCGCATTAACTAAATGTGACGCTTTTTATTACTGCTTAAAGGTTAATATTAATTGTTCATATCTCCACCGTACCAGGCAATACTTAAATACATACCCTTGATTCGAATGGTGTCTTCATCAACGATATCAACTTCATCATTTTTTTTGCAACTGTCTTCATTTGAGTTACTCATAATACTTCTCCTCTTAAATTAAAAGTTTACTCTCAACATATTCCAAAATCTTAGAATCAACTCTACGACTTGGAATAATTTCAGAATTTTTTAAACAAAATAATTTTTTAAAATCTTCTTTGACTGAACCCACTTTATTTTTGTCTGTAACATTATCTGTCAAATAAACATTTCCATTAGAATGAACAAAATAATAAATAGGTAGTGAGTTTAATCTTTGATAATTAAGAAGATAATAAATTAAGACATTGCTACCTCCTAACATCTTTCTATATTTTGTTTTATTATAATAAGGAATTAATTTCTCTAAAACATCCAACTCTGTAATTGTATTTTTATTTAAACACCTCCCTCCTTGTTTTAATATATTATGTGACCAACTTTTTATATTTAAACTTAAACACAAATCAAGCATTTTATGAATCTTAGAAAAATTCTTTTCATGAATAACTGTTTTCAAACCAATTTGAGAAGTAATTTTTCTAATACAAATTAAACCTCGTAAAACTTTTTTAAATGTTTTCTTGCCGCGATAGAATTCATGAGTTTCTTCATCCCAGCCATCTAAAGATATTTTTAAAACGATATTTTTATCAGAAAGTAGCTCTAATTCATTTTGTTTTAAACTAGGTAATAAAATACCATTAGTTTGAATTCTTACTAAAAAACCCAAAGATAAAGCATATTTTATTATATTAAAAATATCTTTATGTAAAAAAACCTCTCCTCCTGTTAATTGTAATATTTGCCTATTACCAGAATTTCTTGATTTTATAAAATTAAGAATATTCTTAACTGTTTTAAAGCTAAGAAATTCTTTAATAATAGGACCTGAACCTCTTATACAATAACCACAAGATAAATTACATAAATTTGTAATACTAATTACAATATTAGTATACAAATCAACATCAGCTAATAAATATCCCGATTTAATTTTATTATCTGAGCTATTAGACATAATATAAACCCTTTTTTTATTATTAAAGAATACAAAGAACAAAAAAATACCCCTTTCAGGAGTAATTTGTCTCTTCTCTTTCCTTTTCCTCACTCCTAATTTATTTTTATCATATGGTTGAGTATAAGTCAATACAAGTCTTCTTGTTGAAAACAATTATTAATGAGGTAATATTTTTGTTAAAAAATATTATAACCGTTCGAGAACTATAGATTAAAATACAACTAAAATACTATTAATAGGGTATTAATACTTTAAATATTTTTTTAAAATATTTAATATTTAATTAATAAATTTTATGTCTTATTTTCCCATTTTAATAAAAATTACTATTGATTTTACTATTTGTATTTAATGTCATTATGATGTAATTTTTATATAAGAAAAAAATTCAAATCAAAAAAAATTATTTACTTATATAATTTTTTTGTAAATATTCCAATAATGATTGTTTTACGAACCAAGCAAAATACTCAGAAAAACTAAAAGCTTCTATTTCGTGAGATAACATTTTTTTAGTTTTTTTATCATATTTATTTAAAGCAAAATTTAAATATTTCCAAACTTCTTTTAAAACATCATTCTTCTCTTCTTTACTCAAAATTAACTCTTCTTTCTTTATATATTTATCTAAAAAACTTTCTGCTATAGAAAAAACTATGGGACTTAAGTAACTTTTAATCTTTTCTTTATTAAAATCACTTTTTAAAGCTGAATTTACTAATCTTATTTCTTTTTTAATATTTTTATCTAGAGTATTCATATTCATAATATAACATAAAATAAAGGTTAGTGAAAAAATTCACTAACCTTTCTCTTCTAATTTACTTACCAGAAGGACCAAGATCTTTCGCCCAATCTGGAGCTTCTTTAGGAACAGGATCATTACCTCCTGTATCCCTAGCTTCTTTAATATAATCATCTCTTGCTGACCTTTCAGCTTTATTTTCAGATGGTGTTACTTTTTCACCAGAACTTCCAAAAATAGATTTCAAGATACCCATATTCAACACCTCCTTTCCCTTACTAGCTCTATTTATTTTTTTCAAAGATTAAAAATTCAAAGAACAAAAAATACCCCTTTAGGAGTAATTTGCTTTTTTATTCTTATGTTCTTACTCCTAATTTATTTTTATCACGACATTAAATATAAAGCAATATTGCAAAGCTATCTTATTTCTAAAAAATTAGTTCTGTAAAAATTTAAAAATGATTGGGTTGCAATCATTTTTAAACCTTTTTTAAAGTAAATCAATAAATTAAATCCACCAATCATTAATTAAAATTTCTTCAGGTCTATAATCTTTCAAATCCATCAATTCATATCTTTCATATGTTTCTAAATCATAAACTACTAATTTGGGTTTTACATATATGTATTCTTCTGTTTTTTCTATTATTACCTCAATTATTGCTAAATATTTATCGTCAGGAGAAAGAGTTGGTTGAAAAGCATAGGTTTTAATTTCTTTAATTGTTTCACCCTCAAAAAAATTCTCTCCTTCCTTTATTTTAAATTTCAAAACAAAAATACTAGCTTCAAAAGGATTAGTTATAACAGCAAGATTACTTAAATGAGACACATCTAACTGCACAGTACTTCGAGTTTCCCCCTCAATTTCCCAAATTTTAAATTCATATTTCCCCTCCACATCTATAGCGTAAATCCCGTCATTCTTTAGAAAAAAGATATAATTATCTTTTGAAACATGGGGATGAACTCCATTTGTCAAATATTGTAGCATTGCAGCGTCAAGTTTACAGTTGTCAGTTCTTGTAGTCTTTCGACAGGAGTTTTTCCATCCATTCCTAAACCTCGATGTTTCTTTCTGTGATTATAGTAATAAAGAAACAAATTAAGTTGGTATTGCATTT
>JAHITU010000032.1 GCA_018817595.1 Patescibacteria group bacterium | reverse complement strand
TCTTTGAAAAGTAGATAAATTCTGTCGTAAATGAAAGAATTAAAAGGTTAAGGAAGAAAGGGCACACAGTGGATGCCTTGGCACTAAGAGCCGATGAAGGACGCAACTAACGGCGAAACGCCACGGGGAGCAGTAAGTACGCGACGATCCGTGGGAATCCGAATGGGGGAACCCATCACGTGGAAGACGTGATATCCAGCAATGGAGGGAAAACGCAGGGAACTGAAATATCTAAGTACCTGTAGGAAAAGAAAGTAACAACGATTCTGCTAGTAGCGACGAGCGAACGCGGAGGAGCCTAACACCAGAATAGTTACAAAACTCATATATTAGAAGAATGGCGTGGGAAAGCCAACCATAGAAGGTGAGAGTCCTGTATTTGAAAATGTAGAGACTAGGGTGTTGAAAAGTACGGCGAGACACGAGAAATCTTGTCGGAAGATGCGAGGACCATCTCGTAAGGCTAAATACTACTTAGTGACCGATAGTGAACCAGTACCGTGAGGGAAAGGTGAAAAGAACCCCGGGAGGGGAGTGAAATAGATCCTGAAACTGTGTGCTTACAATTAGTCAGAGCCCGTTAATGGGTGATGGCATGCCTTTTGTAGAATGAACCGGCGAGTTACGGTATCTGGCAAGGTTAAGCTTTAAGGAGCGGAGCCGAAGCGAAAGCGAGTCTGAATAGGGCGTTAAGTCAGGTGCTGTAGACCCGAAACTTGGTGAGCTAGCCATGAGCAGGTTGAAGTTTGGGTAAGACCAAATGGAGGACCGAACCAGGACACGTTAAAAAGTGTTTGGATGACTTGTGGCTAGGGGTGAAATTCCAATCGAACCAAGAGATAGCTTGTTCTCCCCGAAATAGCTTTAGGGCTAGCGTTGACGTATAGAGTTTTATGAAGGTAGAGCACTGAATGTGTGATGGCCCCACCTCGGGGTACTGAGCCCAATCAAACTACGAATGTCATAAAATATAGTCAGCAGTCAGACTGTGGGTGATAAGGTTCATGGTCAAAAGGGAAACAGCCCAGACCGCCAGATAAGGTCCCAAAATTAATGCTAAGTGGAAAAGGAAGTGAAGATGCACAGACAACTAGTAGGTTGGCTTAGAAGCAGCCATCCTTTAAAGAGTGCGTAAAAGCTCACTAGTCGAGTGACTCTGCGCCGAAAATGTACCGGGGCTAAGCATTATACCGAATCTGCGGATTTATAGAAATATAAGTGGTAGGGGAGCGTTCTAAGGGCGGTGAAGATAGATCGGAAGGACTATTGGAGCGCTTAGAAGTGAGAATGCCGGTGTAAGTAACGAAAAGACAGGTGAGAATCCTGTCCGTCGAAAACCCAAGGTTTCCAGGGGAAGGTTCGTCCGCCCTGGGTAAGTCGGGGCCTAAGGTGAGGCCGAGAGGCGTAGCCGATGGATAGCAGGTAGAGATTCCTGCACTAGTTTATGAACTGATGGAGTGACAAAGCAGGCTAACATCCGCCCCTTAGTGGATTGGGGACAAGGGATCGAGTCTAGTGCGTAGGCAAATCCGCGCACTATTAAGGATGAGATCCGGTAGGTAAAGGATGATGACGTCAAACTTTCAAGAAAAGCTTCTAGGGTTAATTTATAAACTACCCGTACCGTAAACCGACACAGGTGGGTGGGTAGAGAATACTAAGACGCGCGAGAAAACCCTTGTTAAGGAACTCGGCAAAATGACTCCGTAACTTCGGGATAAGGAGGACTTTTAATGAAAAAGAAAAGTCGCAGAGAATAGGCCCAAGCGACTGTTTATCAAAAACACAGCTCTATGCAAAACCGTAAGGTGAAGTATATGGGGTGACACCTGCCCGGTGCTGGAAGATTAAGAGGAGATGTCAGGAAACGAAGCATTGAATTGAAGTCCCAGTAAACGGCGGCCGTAACTATAACGGTCCTAAGGTAGCGAAATTCCTTGTCAGGTAAGTTCTGACCCGCACGAAAGGTGTAACGATTTGGGCACTGTCTCAACAAGGGACTCGGTGAAATCAAGCTGCCGGTGAAAACGCCGGCTACCCGCGACAGGACGAAAAGACCCCATGGAGCTTTACTGTAGCTTGATATTGACATTGGGTGTAAGATGTACAGGATAGGTGGGAGACTGAGAATCTAGAACGCTAGTTTTGGAGGAGTCAACCTTGGGATACCACCCTTCGTGCATCTGATGTCTAACCCGCCTGAGTGGATCAGGGGGGACAGTGTCTGGTGGGCAGTTTGACTGGGGCGGTCGCCTCCCAAAGAGTAACGGAGGCGCCCAAAGGTACCCTCAGAATGGTTGGAAATCATTCGTAGAGCGCAAAAGCATAAGGGTGCTTGACTGCGAGACCAACAAGTCGAGCAGGGACGAAAGTCGGGTTTAGTGATCTTACGGTACCGCATGGAAGGGCCGTGACTCAACGGATAAAAGCTACCCTGGGGATAACAGGCTTATCGCTTCCAAGCGTTCACAGCGACGAAGCGGTTTGGCACCTCGATGTCGGCTCGTCGCATCCTGGAGCTGGAGAAGGTTCCAAGGGTTGGGCTGTTCGCCCATTAAAGCGGCACGCGAGCTGGGTTCAGAACGTCGTGAGACAGTTCGGTCTCTATCCGTCGTGGGCGTTGGAGATTTGAAGGGAGCTGCCCCTAGTATGAGAAGACCGGGGTGGACATACCACTGGTGCACCAGTTGGCCTACCAGGGCCATAGCTGGGTAGCTATGTATGGAAGGGATAAACGCTGAAAGCATCTAAGCGTGAAGCCCACCTTAAGATGAGATCTCCCAATTTAGTAAGACCCCTTATAGACGATGAGGTTGATAGGCTAGGTGTGGAAGTCAAGTGATTGATGAAGCTGACTAGTACTAATAGGTCGAGGACTTAACCTTAATAATAAAAACATTTACGATTGATTTATCTAGTTTTGAGAGATGTCTGGTGACGATGGCGAAGTGGACACACCTGTTCCCATA
>JAHITU010000019.1 GCA_018817595.1 Patescibacteria group bacterium | reverse complement strand
AGGATCAATGGAACCCCAACCTTTATAATCATTTCCCTTCTCTATATAAATGGGGTGGTCATTAGTCGTTCTTAAAACTGTTCCATCTTCAAGAGTCACCATAAACCAATCAGAACGAATAGGAGCTTCTATTTCTAGTACCCTATTATTAGTATATCTATCTCTTTTAATATCATAACCTAAAACTATTTCTCCCACTTGGATGTCTTCGATTTTTTTGAATGTTCCATCTGACATGGTTACTAGTGTTCCAGGGAGGAAACAAGAACCTTCCCCATCGCCACTAGAAGATGATCCTGATGAAGAACCGGGACAACTACCATCAGGACAGTCTCCTTCTCCAGACCCACCACCGCCACCTGCACCACCACCACCAGCTAAACTAATAGAAGATGTTATCAATATAAAAAATACAATTAATATAGGGAAAATTAGATTTATTTTTTTCACAATTTTGTTTATTAGAATAATAATATATTTAATATTATTATAACTCTTTTAATTCTAAATAAAAAAAGTTATCCACAGAAAGAAAAAAGCGTCGTGTAGAATACTTAACCTAAGTATTATCTACACGACGCGAAAATGAGATTCCATATCAACATAACTCCTAATTAATTTTGAGCAATTTTATTTTCTATATAAACAGAAATATTGGGAAAAATTTCTCCAAAAAGTTCAGATCGGTGCCCATTTTCACCCGAAAACTTTGTATAGTTATGAACAACTATAAAAAAGTTTCCACAAGAAAAAAAAGTGGGTTCATATTTTGATCCTAAATTAACAAGGTTTAAGTTAGTTTCCAGAAGGAAACCTTTCCTACCCCCTAGTAAAATTTCTTTAGGCTCAGTTTTTGTATAATCCTCAACAATTGATTCAAGACTTTTTGGTAAATTCTTAGACGGTACTTTTCGGAACCATCTCCAAAACTCTTTCATAGATTTCTCCATAAAAAAATTTTTGCTTTCTAGCCCTTCTGCAAAATACATCACAGAAAAACTAGTTTTATTTTTTTTATCTGGGAAATACCACACTGGTATTCCCGGGAAAAATTCTTGGGTTTTTTTGTGATCCCCAACTCTCCATCTCTCATTTGAGAGATTAAGGTTTAAAATTTCTCCGTTATATTCAACGACGCCTATTTTTTTTTGTTCTGCATAAACAGAACTGAATAAAAAACAAGAAACAACAACCAAAACCAAAAACTTTTTCATAATATACCTCCGGATATATTTTTTTAAAATATCTTAATTTATTTATTTTTTCAAAGAACAAAAACAACTTTTTTCAATCGTTTTTATTCTAAACTTTCATATTAATTTATACCACGATACCAATTAAAAAGCAACATTACAAAGTGTACATTCAACCTCTTATAGCAACACTTTCATTAAATACTTCTAATTGGAGTCCTGCTAAATTTAAAAATGATTGCACAGCAATCATTTTTAAATCTTGTTCAAGCAAATATATAAATTAAATCCACCAATCATTAATTAAAATTTCTTCAGGTCTATAATCTTTCAAATCCATCAATTCATATCTTTTATAGGTTTCTAAATCATAAACTACTAACTTTGGTCTTACATATATATATTCTTCAGTTTTTTCTAAAGAAGCTTCTATAATTGCTAAATATTTATCATCAGGAGAAAGAGTTGGTTGAAAACCGTAGGTTTTAATTTCCTTAATTGTTTCACCCTCAAAAAAATTCTCTCCTTCAGCTATTTTAAACTTTAAAATATATACAGAGGCTTCGAAAGGGTTACTTAAAATAGCTAAATTACTTAAATGAGATACATCTAATTGTATACTGGTTCGAGCCTCTCCTTCTATTTCCCAGATTTTGATTTCATTAGACCCATCTAGATCCATTCCATAAAGACCATTATTTTTTAAAAAGACTATATAATTATCCTTTGAAATATGAGGATGAACTCCATCAACTAAATATTTTTGTGTCCCATCATTATGAACAGAATAAATTTTCCAACTCTCAGGAATATTTATATCTAGAGATAAATCGTTCATAGCACTATAAAAAGTATACCACCCTCCAATGGACCAGACTGGTTCACTTTTAATATTATAAATATCATCATCAAAAACAATTCCTTGACTATTTAAATCAGCCATATCATTAATAAAAACATCTTCTCCATCAGTAGTTAAAATTCTGTTTCCTGTATGAAAAACTTCTCCTCCTCTAAATTGCTTTCCTTCAATTAACAAAGCTTCTTCTAATTTTTCTTTTTTTAGATTATAACTATAAAGACCAACCGAATTATTTTCATCGTTTTTTGGAGCTAAAGTTAAATATATTTTACCTTTCATTTCTACTGGTAATTTTTTTTTCAAACTTAAATCATCTTCAACTAACAATTCTTGATTTGGATCTGTAATTTCTTTAACTATCGCATATTTTTCATAATATTTAAAAACAAAAACAGCAATCGCTATCAAAGCTAAGATTAAAACAACAAAACTAAACCACATAATTTTGTTGCTATTTTCTCCTTCTGAATCTTCTATATTATCAATATTAAGACTAAACTCTTTATCAACTTGATTATTATTTTCCATAATTTTTATATTAATTAGATAGTTGTATAATATCAATTATTATACAACATTATTTAAAGTAAAAGGAAATAGATATCCACAGCTATTGACTTTTTTTATCAAAATTGATATAGTTAAATTATTAAAATAAACAATATAATCAAGGATCATGAACCCAAAAGAAACAACTCAAGATGATTTGACCTTAACTCAATCTCTTAAACAATTTTATTTCAAGGCAAGTTGGCAATCTCTATTTACCATTCCATATTTATTTTTATTTATTTATTTTGCTATTTTCTATATAGACAATATATTCTTGGCTATAAGATTTATTTTTAGAACTTTTACAGTTAGCACTACCCTATTATCATTATCCCATGTTCTTTGGGGAGCTGTATTCGTAGTTGCCTTAGCTATGCCTTTTATAATTTCATTAGCTATGATTCCAACATTACCTAATATTTGGAAAAATACTAACTGGAAAAAAGACCAAAAGATTTTAGCCACTATTATAGCTTTTGCAATATCGATTTTCTTAATGGCAATTGCTAATGATTTAATTATTGCAGTTGGGCAAAGAGAAGTCCTAGATGTCTTTTTAACAACAGGAGGAAACATATTAAATATTTAATTACTACAAAAAATTAAAAGAATAGCGAACCCAAATTGGACTCGCTATTTTTTTAATTAAATTTTGAGATTGAAAAAAAATTTATAGGGTCAAAAAACAATTGATCGTTAGTAATCTCTTTCTCTACTAAAAGAACAAAATTTTCTCTAATAGAGCAAACCCTAAATATTTTTTTCTCAGGTAAATCCTTTTACCCGGAAAAATATTTAATTTTTCTAAAATTATTTTTCTATATTTTATTCTTCTATCTATAATAGTCGGAATAATCTTTTTAATTCTAGTCATTAATATTCCTCCTTGTTTACAAATTTAATAGATACGGTTTCTAGTTTGAAGAATACACTGATTTATTTTAAAAAACAACCTAGGTCTAATTAATTTAGGTAAATTTTAATTCTTTTGATTCCAAAAGCTAAAGCAGGAATACCTAAAAATTCTCCTAATCTCTGAGCGATTGAACGCATATAGGTTCCACTTGAACATTTCACTTTTATTTTGGTTACCAAAAATTGATCCATTTCCCTACCCGTCAAAACTTGGTTCCATTTTTCTAGGATTTCCTCTTGTCGAAAATCCCCTCTTACCAATAAAATTCTTTTCATAATATCAGCTTTCAAATCTCTTCCTGTAATAAAATAATTTTTTAATAGTTCAGCCTTGTAAACCTCAATTTCTTTTATAGGAATTTCAATATCATTTAATTCATCATCTTTTGTAATTTGGAATAATTGTTTACCATTAACTGTCATAGAAGAAAATGAAGGATATTTTTGCATCTGTTTTCCCACTAATTTACTCAAAAATCTTCCAACCTTTCTTGCGTGATCAGATATAACATAGTCCTGTGAACTTGCTAAATTAATAAAACCATTAATTAAACCTAGAATATCATAAGTATCAGTTTGAAAACCAAACAAAACATCCATTTCATATTCTTTGTCTAACCCTAAATATTCTTGTTTTTTCTTACATTCCTCCCCTACCAATACCAAAAGCTCCCCTTCAGCCATTGGATCTAAACGACCGGCATAAGTCATCTTTTCGTCTATATATTCTGAATTTTCCTTTTTCCATCTCTGGATAGTTTCTAAGGGAGTCTCAGACATTTTTTTGTACAAAAGTATTTTATTCAACATAAAATTAAATATAGCTTAATCTCTAATTATATATATATTAAGAGAAAACACAATTTGTTGACATAAAGATATTATTTATGTATATTGTGAATAGGAATTGTAATTGAATAAAAAAATATTTTCACAAAAGGAGCAGGAATGACTTTAAAAAAATTAATCTTGACTTTATTTTTATTTTTTTCCATGACAAATATATGTCAAGGGAAATTAGATTTTTCCACAGATGGAATTTCGGTACAATCAGATAATGGCCTGTATGGAAAAATATCCCTCTATCAATATGATATAGGTATCCGAAAGAACTTCAATTGGTTAGATACAAACCTAACCTATTCATTAACAACAGAAGGAGAAAACAAAGAGATAAATCTTAATATAAGATTTAATGAAATCTTAAATTTTAAATCATATTTCTATTTTTATTGCGGTTTACCGAATAAAAATAGAAGTGATCCAAAATATCTCTATCAAATGTGTTTATTGGAAACAAACACAGGTTTAACTTTTGATTTTATAATGGAAGGAAAAGAACCCAGCCTAACAAAATTAAAAATTTCAAAAGTTATCGATTTTGAAAATTTCAAAATCGAGCCTGTTTTTGATTATCAGGAAAGAATTGAAAACTCAGCTTTAATTGAAGGAGGAATAAAAGTTTCTTTCCCTTTTTAGTGAAAATAAAATTTAAAGGTTATCATTTTGAATGATAACCTTTTTAATTTTCTTGTGTTAATTTTCTTATTTCGTTAAAATGAAGAAACCGTTTTAAAATACTTGATAATTAATACACAATTTATATATGCGAAAAATTACCTTTGATATAGAAACTAAAAATAGTTTTGAAGAAGTTGAATCAACCGATGCCACAAAATTAGATATTTCTGTAGTTTGTATCCATGACTCAAAAACTGATAAATATGATTGTTTTTGGGAAGAAGATTTAGACAAACTTTGGCCTATACTAGAAAAAGCCGATATGTTAATTGGATATAATTCAGATCATTTTGATATACCTCTTTTAAATAAATATTATAATGGCGATTTAACTCAAATAAAAAGTCTTGATATTCTAAAAGAAATATATAAAAAAACAGGAAGAAGAATGAAGTTAGACAATATCGCAGAAATGACTTTAGGAGAGAAAAAATCAGGACATGGGATGGAAGCAATTACTTGGTGGAAAACAGGTGAAAAAGAAAAAATAAAAAAATACTGTTTAGATGATGTTCGGATAACAAAAGAAGTATATGATTACGCAATTAAAAATAATATGTTAAAATGGAAAGACAACGGAGTATTAAAAGAAATTAAACTAGATACTTCTAAATGGGAAGAAAAAGAAGAAAAAACAATTACCAATTCATTGTTTTAATAAAAATTAATAATTAATAAATAGAAAGGTGGAGTCGTAAAATAGAAAATAATAAAATTTATTAAATAAATTTTAGACTTTTGACTTTATAGACTTTATAGACCTGCCTGCCGGCAGGCAGGCTTTCGACAAATTTATATTATGGAAGAAAATAAATATTTAGTACCAATCGCAATAATAATTGCAGGAGCCTTAATCGGTTGGGGGTTTTATTCAAGTAATGGATCAGAAACTAAACCTTCTGATATGAATAATACAGAACAAGTAACACAAGAACCTATTAAAGTAAATTTTAAAGACTCAGATCATATACTAGGAAATCCAGATGCTAAAATAAAAATAATAACTTTTAGTGATTTTGAATGTCCTTATTGTTCAGATTTTCACAAGACTATGATTCAAATTACTGATGAATATGCAAAAGACGGCAAAGTAGCTTGGGCAATGAGACAATTCCCTGTTCATGGAGTCCCTACCCAAATAAAAGCTGTGGCTTCTGAGTGTGCTGGGAAATTAGGAGGTGAATCCAAATTTTGGGAAATGACAGATAAAATTTTTGAAACAACACCGACAGGTTGGATCAGCGTTGAAGAATTACCTGTTCTAGCAATGTCATTAGGATTAGATACAAATGATTTTAACATTTGTTTAGAAAACGAAGATACAAACAAAAAAGCTCAGGAAGATTTTCAAAATGGAATTGATTTAGGAATACAAGGAACACCTCATTCTATAATTATTTTAGAATCAGGAGAACAAATTCCTCTTGAAGGAGCTAGACCATATGACGAAATCAAAGGAATGATTGATATGATTTTAGCTCAATAAAATTAAATACAAAAAATAGAGCCATATAAAAATGTGGCTCTTTTTTTATTCATCAAAAATTATAAAGAAGGACTTTTTTTTATATAACAATAAAGAAACAACTGCTTCTTTGTTGAAAATAATTTTCATAACTTTTTTGAGTTATTATAAGTAGCCAAACTAGCATCGTAACTCTTAATTTACCAATTTCCACTATTTTTTTGCTTTCATTTCTTCCTGCATAAACTAGTTTAAATAATAAAAACACTATTTGATTTCAATCATTTCTAATTTATAATTTAGTCAATTAATTTATAAAATTAAAAAGGCCCAGTATCTTTACTTTATTAGTAAAGTCAGGGCCTTTGTATGTCTATATTGTTCAAAATTAACCTACTTTTCTTTTCAATTGAGAAATAATTTTTTCAATCAATTCTGGTTTTGTATGATTCATCACAACAATGTTCCACACTGAAATAATTTTTCCATTTTCAGGATGAGACAAATTTTCAGGAAATGATTCCTGTACATGAACACGAAAGTCTTTCTGTATCCACCTAGGTAAAGAACCCTTAACCCCAATAATATTTATATCATTCTTAAAGATTTCAAAACCGTTATTATGTAAAATACATTTAATTTCAGATGTCACTTTCATAAGTCTCTGAGTTGTTTTTGCATAACCATCTTTTCCCATATATTTCATTGCAGCCCAAGTACTTAAGGCGCTGGCTCCTGAACGAGAACCAGAAAAAGAAGCATCTGCTCCTGGGAAATATGGGGCCTTTGTTGAGGTTCTAGCAAAAAGTCCTTTTCTTGAAAGAATAATACCGCTCCCATAAGGGGTTAAACCCATTTTATGAGCATCTAGGGTAATAGTATCAACATGATGATTCCTAAAGCCAATATGTGGAATATTTGAAATGAAAGGGACAACAAAACCACCGAAAGCAGCATCTACATGAAAATGAAATTTTTTATGTGGATAAATTTTTTTAAGTTCACCCAAAGCAAAACTCATTCTAGGAATATCATCCACAGAACCCAGCATAGTAGTTCCAGCATTTCCAACAATCACAAAATTATCAAAATCATTAATTGAAACCTCCACAGCCTCAATCATTTTTTCAACAAGAATATGACCACTTTTGTCAGTAGGAATCAACTTCAAACATTTTCTATCCCTATTCATTAAAATATCCACAGTCTTCGCTGTAATAGAATTGTGTGTCAGAGAAGAACACAACAACGCTGTTTTTTGAGGATTTTCAGAAGAATTTCTTCCAATCCAACACCCCATAAAGTTAGCTTCCGTTCCTCCACTGGAAATATACCCATCAACTTCTTCAAGGGTTACTCCCATTAAGTCAGCCGCCATAGCAATAACTTCTTCCTCAGCAGTTTGAGTTCCGCCAAAACCAACTTCTTTATCATTACCAGTAGTGTGCAATCCAATATTATTGGCATGATAACCAAGATATTCAGCATAAACACATTCAGCTATGTTCAAAGGTGTAGTCCCTGGAAATCCAACAATATCGTCTCTTCCATATGAAATATTCATTCGCATTAATTTTCCAATATTGGAAAATATGTCATTTGGATCCATTCCTTTTTGCCAATCATACTCCTTATTAGTTTTATTATTTTTCATTTTCAACTCTCCTATTCAAAGTAGGTTATTTAAAAGAACATCTAAGCCTAATTTAAAGATACTTTAACCAAAATTCTCTGTCAATTGACAAAAGTAAAAACCTATAATTAAATTTAATTGCTTTTAAATATAAATATTGATACTATGATTTTAGAAAAAGTTATAAATACTTATGTTCCTAAAAAACAACAAAGGAGAGAAAAAATGGATATCCAAAAGTTTACTAGTAAATTTAAATTTGATCCAACAAATACTTTTAAGGTTGGGATTGAAAGGGAAACTTTTCTAACAAACCTAACTGGGGAGATTGTTCCAATCAACCCTCAAGTTTTAAATTTTTTTGGAATTACTGACCAAAGTCGTGAATTTGGTTACGAACTATCAGCTTGCCAATTAGAAGAAAGAATTGGTCCTGTTAGAATTGAAAAGGTAAAAGAGCATCTTTTGAGAAACAGCGAAAAACTTGATACCGCAGAAAAAATATTATGTTTTAGAAGAGAATACCTAGAAGTTGCTCCAGAAGACATGCCTTTGGACGTTTTTCCTGACCCAACTGGAAGATACCAGAAAATAACAAAGGATATGCCTGTTGATATTCTTAGAGCAGCCTGTCGAGTTGCGGCAACACATTTTCATATTGGAATGCCCAATATAGAAACAACCCTTAAGGTTTATAACTATGTTATAAACCACGTGGATAGGTTATGTCGTATCGGAGACAATTCCAATGGAGAAAGATTAAAAATCTATAAGGTTATGGCTCCTGATTTTTCCCCTCCACGTTATAATAATTGGGAATCGTTCTACCAAGAAGCTTTAAACAAGGGTTTTGATGAAGATCCAAGGAAATGTTGGCATTTTATTCGAATATCCATTCATGGAACTATAGAGTTCAGGATGTTCGGAAATACTGCTGATATTCAAAAAGTAGCCAAGTGGGCTGAAATCTGTCATTGTTTATGTTTAATGGCAGTTGATGATTATTGAATTTGACGAAATGTTCAAACGAGGTGTATACTCTTCATATAAGAGAATGCACCTCGTTTTTTATTCTAATATATTTAAATATGCAAAAATTGAGACAAAAAGAAAACAAAATAAATAATATTAAAGTAGCTGTGGTTGCCTGTGTCCATGGTGATGAATTAGTAGGAAAAAAAATTATAAGAGAACTAAACAAATTAACAATTAAAAACGGTATTTTAAAAACATTTATCGCTAACCCAGAAGCTGTAAAAAAGAAAAAAAGATGTATTGATACCGATTTAAATCGTTCTTTTCCTGGAAATAAAAATGGGACACATGAGGAAAAAATTGCCTATAAATTAAACAAAGAACTACAAGATTTTAATTATGTAATTGATATTCACTCCACTACAACGGACGTAGAATCATTGGTTATTATTACAAAACTAAATAAAGAAATAAGAAGTTTAATCAATGCTTTCAATTCAAAAAGAGTAGCTTTAATGCCAAAAAATATTGCTCAAAAAGCTATGATTTATTATTGTAATGCTGGAATTTCTTTTGAATATGGAAACGATAAATCTAATGATGCCTATAAAAATGCATTAAATGATATAAAAATTATATTAAGTAATTTAAATCTAATAGAAGAAAAAATTAAAAAACCTAAACAAAAAACAGAATTATATAAAGTAATTGATACCTTAGATAAACCGAAAGGATGCAAAGTAAACAAAGAATTAAAAAATTTCAAAGAAATAAAAAAAGGTGATTTGATCGGAGAAACTACTACTAAAAAAATAATTGCTAAAAGAAGCTTCTACCCTATTCTTTTTAGTGAAAAAGCCTACGAAAAAATATTTGGTTTTCGAGCTAGAAAGCTAAAATGGTAATTTATTTGGAAAATATATAAAAATATGATAATCTCAGATTAGAAAGTAGGAATAATCAAAAATAAAGGAGATTAAAAGTGAAAAATACTAGTGAAATACTTAAGGAAATTAAATTTATAGAAGGAATTTTAATAGGATATAGTAAGTTAGACAATACTAAAAACCCCATCAAACATGGGTTTGCTGTCCTCAATCCTCACTCTCTTAATCAAAAAGAAATAACTATTATTTCTTTAGTAAGTAATGAAATAAGAATGAATGCTTTTGAAGATGGTTATTGTGTTGTAATGACGGGCGCCGGTTCTGTAGCTTACGATCCTTGTCACACCAATCATTATACAAAATTGAAAGCTGGATTATATTCTTTTAAACAGGAATTCAAAAAAGCTAATATTTTTTGTAATCTTGTAGAAATACCAGTCACTCCGACTGTAAAATATCCCGTCTTATTTGTTCATTTTTAAATAAAAAAGGGCGATTTGTTTTATTTATCAAATCACCCTTTTTAATTTATATGTAATCTTTATAAACGACATATGGCGAGAGTAATTGAAAAATATAGCGAAGTCGGTTTTTTCAATTACCGAGCCGAGGAGTTTATATAAGACGAAGTGCTTCTATTTCAATTCAATCGATTCAATTATTACCGGAGAAACTGGAATATCTCTAACTCCTGGATATTTTACTTCAACCTTTTCTATTTCTTCAATTACTTCCATTCCTTTGACCACTTCTCCAAAAACTGTATGTTTATCATCTAGGAAGTTATTATCAGCTGTATTAACAAAGAATTGAGAACCGTTTGTGTTCGCTCCGGCATTAGCCATAGAAATAGTTCCTCTTTTATTTTTGTTCAAAGGGCAAATTTCATCTTCAAACATATACCCTGGTCCTCCTGTCCCCCAAGCGTCTTCCATAGAATCATCCTTAGTTAAAGGATCCCCTGCTTGAACCATAAAGCCTTTTATAACTCTGTGGAATTTAACTCCGTTGTAAAAACCTTCAGATGCTAATTTTTTAAAATTATCTACTGTTTTAGGTGATTTTTCACCCATAAAACTCACTTCAAAATCACCAAAATTTGTGTGAAAAATTGCAATCCCTCCTTGTTCGCTATTTAATTCTGCTTTTGTATTATCCATAAAATAAAAATATGATGTTACCCCAATAATAATTAATAATCCTAAAAATACACTAATCCTACCCCCTATTGTTTCTAAATATTTCATGCTTGCTTAATTTAAATTACCTACTAAACTTTTTTAAAAATGTTTTAATTGTTGCTCCTCCTCTTTTAACCAACGATTGTCTTTTTTCTTTATGATCTGTGATTTTTCTTAAAATCAAATCTTTAGATTCATCAATCGCTTCAAATAGATTATTACCACTAGCATTCACACCATATTTTTTACCTGCTTTCATAAAACTAATTTCTACACGATAAATCTTTCCGCTTTGCTTTCCTGTATCCTTATACAAACGAATATCTCCACTCACACTCGGGTCATTAAAATCAATAAATTTTTCTATAGACCTTAATTTCTTATTTATATAATCCTTAAGTGCATCGTTTAATTCAAGGTTAACAACACTCACTTGTATATTTTCTCTTTCCATAACTTTTCCTTATCCGCCCGATTTATTATAAATTATTACAATAATCTTTTGGAATTAGGTATTTAAAAGAGCTTCATCATTAATACTTAATAACTTAACAGGATGATGATGCCCACTAATAATTTTTATATCCTTTGATCTTATTTTAAAGTACTCCACTAATAATTCCAAAACTCTTTTATTAGCCATGTTTTTTTCAGCCTTTTCTTTAATATGAATCTCAAAACGAAAATCTTTCACTTTCTCGATAGATTCTTTTTTTGATTTTGGAAAAACTTTTGCTTTTATGTACATAACATTAGTTAAAAGTCTATAAAGACGAACCTGCCTGCCCACGCCTGCCGACGCGCAGTGGCAGGCAGGAGTCGAAAGTCTTTCAGAAAAATCGCTTTGCGATTTTTCTTGCTTTATAGACTATGGACTTTATAAACTTTCTACTCTGTTACTTCTACTTTTTCTTCTACTAAATCCAGCTTTCTTTGATAAACACCTATTAATTCAACTTGTTGTAAAATATGTCCTTCCATAGCTTTTTCAACATCAGATTTTGAAGACCCTTCTGATAAAGTCAACTCAGTATCAAGAGCATAAAGCTTAAAAATATAATTATGCTTTCCATTAGGAGGACAAGGTCCAGCATAATCAAGATTTCCCCCTGTTCCCTTTCCTGAAATACCTTTCAATTCCTCCCCTGCATTAATATTTCTAGTGTTGGCAGGAATATTAAATTTAATCCAATGATCCCATGTTCCATTAGGAGCATCTGGATCATCCATAATTAAAACTAATGATTTAGCTTTTTCATCTACCCCTGAAATTTCTAAATTAGGATTAATGTTATCCCCATCACAAGTAAACTTAGCCGGAATTAATTCCAAGTTTTGAAAATCTGGACTAAATAAAGTTAAGCGTCCAATTTTTAAACTAGACTCTCGAGCAAAACTAGCTTGAATCGGTTCTTCTTGATTTATGTCTGCGACTATAATATCTTCTGTTGTTCCAAAACTATCCGAAGATTTTTCTACCATTTGCTCATTAATAGAATTTTTATCTGGCATATTATTAATAATTAAAACGGCTACTAATAAAACGATAATAATCGTAAATAAAATTAAATATTTCTTTTTTGTCATGTACACATTATATCATTTGTTTAGTTTCATAGAAAGTTAAAACTATTAAGTTTTAAAAAGTAATCCAATAATTAACAAACCTTAGAAAGTTGGACTTTTCCTAATTATTTGTTAAAATACGTAACAGTTTTATATTCATTTATTGAATACAATATTGAAAATAAAATAACCATTCCGGCGTACCTGCCTGCCGCAGGCAGGGCTCAGTTGGTAGATAAATGTTATGATAACTAATATGTATTATGTTTACATTCTACAAAGTTTAAAAAACCTAAACTACTACACTGGTCTCACTAAAGATATTGAACGACGTCTTCAGGAACATAACTCAAAACAAACAAAATCAAATAAAAGTTATGCTCCATTCAAAATAGTTTATACTGAAAAATGTAAAACTCTTTCTGAAGCAAGAGCTCGTGAAAAATTTTTAAAATCAGGTACAGGAAGAGAATTTCGAAATAAAATTCTCAAAAACAACATTCCGGCGTAGCTCAGTTGGTAGAGCAAGCGACTGTTAATCGCTTTGTCGCAGGTTCGAGTCCTGCCGCCGGAGCCAAGTGAAATTAAAGCACCTCTCTTAGGAGGTGTTTTAATTTTACTTTTATCTTTCGGTGGCAGGACTCGAACGGTGATAGAAAAAGGACTAAATGTCCTTTTTCGTGCCGCGACCAACAGTACTTAATAGATTTCGAGTGATAGCGAAGAAATATATTTAGTAACTGTGGGTCGAGTCCTGCCGCCGGAGCAGACTAAAAATATGGCTTCCTACCTACCCACGCCTGTCGGCGCGCAGGGGCAGGTAGATATTAAGCCATATTTTTTTATACACCTCACAAAACTTTCCCTATGTTCGAACCTCTATAATTTTGTTATAATTCATTTATTAAAATTAAAATTAATCAAAAAAAATATATGGAAACAAATAATCATGAAAAAACTCAAATATGGGGAATTCTAAGTTTAATTTCAGGAATTCTTGCAATATTATCATTTCTGTTTATCCCTGTTATATCAATAATATTCTCAATTTTGGCAATAATTTTTTCAATTGTTCAAAAAAAATATGAATTTACAACTGTTGCAAAAATTGGTTTAGGTTTAGGTATATTAGGAATTATTATTTATTTTATTGCAGTATATGCATCTTTTGGAGGACCATATTCTGAAACTGCAACAAGTACTATAACAAATTAAACAATCTTTACGTGAGAAGTAATTATAAATTTTAATTATTACTCACCTCACACAGGTTCCTTACCTACCCCAGTGCGTCGACGGGCGTGAACAAAAATAAAAAAGTGCGCGCTCGAAGCGCGCACTTTTTTATTTTTTATTTTTTATTTATTTTTTAAACTTTGTAGGCACCGGGTGCCTACAAAGGCATATTAAAAAATTTGGCACCCGGGGTGCCAAATTTTTTAATTTTTCTTGTATATACTATTTAAAATAAATGTTTGAAAATGTGGTTGACCTATTTTTCTAATTATTTAAAACAGAATTAAATTCACTTTTTATGTCATTAAGTGAAATATTTTCTGATTTTAATAAAAAACTTTCTATTCTAACTAAAACCCCAAACAAATCATCTTCTATTATTTCGTAATCCTTTTTTAATTCATCTAATTCCTTGTTGGCATTTTCCGAATCATCAGAATCAATCAACTCAAAAAGTTTCTTTATTTTTTTAATATAAAATTGTCGATTTTTAATATTATCCATACTTAAATTATATCAAAAACCATTAAAAACCAAAACCACTTAGTAGTTGAGTTACTAAGTGATATAAAAAATTACAGGCACCGGGTGCCTGCTATTTTTTGTTTTTATTTTTTATTAGCTTTTTGTAATTTTCGAGTGAATTTTTTCATAGTTTTTTTGCTTAGGGTTAATAGTATATATCAAATAAACGGTGACTGTCTCTTTTATTTTAACTACTATTCCACCTCAATTATTATTTGATTATTCAGTGATGTAGAGGTAGATTACTTCTTTTATAATTTTTTTTAAAAAACCGATTCAAGTTTTTTATTTTTTTAAATCATCTATGATTTCCTGAAAAACTATCTTATATTTTTGAATATTTTTTCTAATTTCAATAAATTTATCTTCTGTATATTCAATCAGTTCACCGTTTTTATTAATTACCATTTTATCAGAAGTACTAGAATCTTCAGGGTTATGAGCAAGATTATTTCTTTCTTCTATAATTTTTTTCTTATATGGAGAAACTATTTCTTTATCTATATTATTATTTTCATCTTTAGAGAAATCATATAAAAACTCATAAGAAACTCCGGCACTAAAATGTCTTGTATCGATAAGATTTATTAAATTATTAAAAACAACATAAGATTCCATTTCAATAACTTTATCTAATTTTTTATCTAACGTTTTTTTACATCTTTTAAAAATTCTTTCTTCAGAAACTTTATTTTTTTTAGTAATTAAGCAAAGAATTTTTTTAATTAAAGGGTCTAATTCACTAGTTTCTGCCATAACTAGACCACGAAGATTATTTAGATCTTGAGTTTTTCGAATTGTTGTATAAATTAATTTTTCTAATTTATTTCGACAAGTATCTTTACTAGCACAATAAACCCCATCTAAGTCCATTACTAATCTTCTTAATTTTTTTTCTCCATCGACAGAATAAAAAAGTATTTCAGTATAAAGTTCTTGTTCTCTTATTTTTTTAATAACATTTGAACCTTTTTCTTCATTCGCAAGGTTAAAATCAACAACAATAATATCAAATTGAGAAAAGTCGTAATTTTCATACTTTTCTGGATTTTCATACTCCAACATAAAACCATATTTCTCTAAATATTTTTGAACAAATACTATTTCCGATTCTATCCAATCTTTTTCATCCTCAATCCATAATATTTTATATTTTAAATTCATGATTATTTAGTAAAAGTTAATGTGAAGGTTAATCCTTTTTTTGGTGTATTTTGTTTAACTGAAATACTTGCATTAAAAATTGATGTTAATATTTCCTGAACATTAAACAACCCTATTCCTGCGCCATCAGTAGAAGAAGTTTTTAAATCAAAAATTTCTTCTATATTATCTTTAAATCTTTTATTTATTCCAACACCATTATCTTTTACAAAAACTTCTAAAACATTTACCCCTCCACATAATTCTACTACACAATTATTAGCTTTTGCTTTTTTTGCATTATCAAGAAGATTATCAAAAATCATAGAAATATCGAATGGTCTAAATGAAGTAATGAAATCATTGGTTGTATTATCTTTTATCTGAATTTCAAGACCGTCTGATGCAACAGGAATATAATCATCTTTCAAATACTTTTTTATTATATTGTTTAAACTTCGTTCTTTTTTTATAGCTAGCTCATTCATACCACTTCCAGTTGCAAATCTAGCAATTGAATTAATTTTATCATTTTCTTTTTTGATTTTTTGTAAATATTTTTCTAATTTTTCATATTTTTTAGATTTAAGTATATTGAAAGAGTGAAGAATATAATTATCTATTGTTTTTGTACTAATACCTATTTGATGATGATAACTTTGAAGGTTTTCAAGGTCTTTATTTGTAAAACTTTTTAAGGCAGACACTTGCTCATCTTTTTTTTCAATTTTTGTTTCTTGTTTTCTTATTAAATCTTTCTGTTCTTTTTGAACTTTTTCTATTTTCTCTACTGCTTTTTTTAATTTTATATTATTAGTTTTTTCTGCTTGTTTTTTTAATACTCCTGTTGCTCCTTGAAATCCTTCATTAACTTTTTTTTCAATTTGTTTCTCGAATTTAGAATAATCATACTCAAGACTTACAAAATCATTTGATTTTGTAAGTTTTTGAATTAATTTTTTTATCTCATTTTCTTTTTCTTCAGGAAAAAACTCCTTTTGTGTTCCTCCGTCATATGTCCACTTCAGGGTATCAATTGCGTATATTTCAAGTCGTCTTAATACATTTTTTTTAAATAATTCTTTCAATTCTTGAAATCCTTTTGTATTCAATAATCCCCCGTCTCGACTTGAAGTTTCTTTAAATTCATCAGATGTATTATTAATAATAATATTCCCAATAACTTCTCTGGTTCCAAAATGACGAGTGCGACCCTGCCCTTTTCTTCTATCTAGTCCAAGAGAATCATCTCCAGGATTTCCATATGGATAAACTCTAAACCCATTTTTATATAAAAATACAGATCCAAAATTTACAGAATCTATTTTCATTGAATGCCAAAATGATAATTTTGTCGGGGGACTTAAGTAAAAAAGTTGAAATTTTATATTTGCAGTTTTTTTACTCCATTTATTTTTTTCTATAATTTTATAGATTCTATCACCTCGATCAATTAGTTCTGTAGTAATAAACTTACCGTCTAAAGACACTTCAACATCTATTTGTGTAGTTTTTAATCCTAATTTATCAAAAATAAAATTATTAATTTTAATAGCCTTTTCTTCATAGTAGTGAATAAAAATATCAAAAACCTCTTTATCTTCTTTTACTGGACTAATAAGCTTTATTAAGTGACTTTTTAGTTTTTTCAAATCTTCCTCATCCCATCTTTCTCTTAATGAAGTTATCTCTAGTATTGTCCCTTTCTTAAATTCTTTAGAAGGACTTTTTTTAAGATTTGTATGTTCTATATCTATTTTATTAAAATCAATTTTTGAACTTTTTTCGAAATCTCCCCAGTTTACATCAAGCTGTTCAATTTTTTTATTTTTTATAGATATAAGTCTCAAATCTTTTCCTAATCTATCACAAGCAAGTCTCCCGATTCCTTTTGCACCTGCAAAAGTTCTTCTTTTAGAACCTTTTTTTATAATATTCTTATTGTCTGATTTCTCAGAATACCCAACATACAACCATTTATTTTTTATATCATTTATATCCATTCCTTCTCCATTATCAATAATAGTGATTTTTTCATCATTAATATAAATATCCACTTTTTCAGCACTGGCGTCATACGCATTTTTTACCAATTCAAAAATTGCTATATTTTTATCAACAATTAAATCTTTTCCTAAAATACTTTTTGTAGCTGAACTAATTCTAAATTGTAATTTTTCCATATTATTTTAATAATTGAGCTAATATAACACCAACTTGTTCCCCAAAAAGTGGAGGAATTGCATTCCCTATCTGAGTGTATCTTGGTACTTCTTTTTTTCTTAATTTTCCACCTGTCGTATATTTACCTTTAAATTCAAAATCATCTGGGAACGACTGAATTCTTGCGTATTCTCTTACTGTTAGAATTCTAGATTCTTTATAGTGAACATAATCATCAGGAAGGGTTGTTATTGTTGGACTAGGTTTGTTTTGGTCCAAAAGTCTTGTACTTGTTTTTTTTGTACAAAATTTCTGTTGTATTTTTTTTGATGAAAGTTTTTCATTTATAATTTGTGAAAATTTCTTCAATGTTTTAGTTGTATGGTTAGCAAATCTATGACTATCAGGAATATTATGGTCAATATTCTGTCTCATCAACTTTTGGTACTTAGATTTAATTGGTTTATATTCCACAGTAGTAAATCCTACTGAATCAGGTGATTTAATGCAACTATTTCCTTTATACAAATCAGAAATTGCTTCACCTAAAGTAATATAAGAATTAAGCCCTTTCTTTTTTAATATTTTTTGTGATTGTTTTTTTAATATTGAAAAAAAATCTTGAGCCTTTCCGTTTTTTGTAGCAATAATTACAATCCTTTTTCTTGATTGAGGAATACCGAATTGAGAAAAATCTAAAATTTCAAAACGAGCATCTTTATATCCAATTTTTTGTAATTCCTCTATTACTGTTTCAGACATTGGTTTTTTATTTGTTCCTTTAAATGATACTCCAAAACCTTTTACATTTTCAAAAAAAAGAATTTTAGGCTGAATAACTTTAATAAATTTTAAATATGAATAAACCAAAGAATTTCTAGCATCTTTTTCATTTCTCCTACCAGCTAAAGAAAACCCCTGACAAGGAGGTCCTCCGACTACAAGATCTATTTTTCCAGCATATTTTCTTAAATTTTTATTTTTTAAAATTTCATTTATATCGTGTTCTTTTTCATCTAACCATTCAGGGAAATTAAAATGATTTTTACTGTCAATTAAATTATGTTTTAATGTCATAAATGCATCTTTGTTTTTTTCAACAGCAAAAATACCTCTCCATTTTTTAGAATTATAAAGACCAAGAGACAATCCTCCACAGCCTGCAAAAATATCAATATAAGTAAATTTTTTATTTTTCATTTTTCTATTTACTTGATTTTAAATTTTAAATATTCTTTCTTATGATTAGATTATATATTACTTTTTATGAAAAAACCAGGAGTATAAGTTTATAAACAACATTCAAAAGATTTCGTCAAAAATTACTTCTATATTCAATTATACTAAATTAGATATGAAGAAAAGATAAAGATTTTATACAACTTTTATAAAATTTTTTATTAGTTTAATTCCCCCCCTAAAACATTTTCTAATGAAAATATTTGGGCGAACATCTTTATACACATATAAAGATGTTTTAGCCCTATCATTTATTTTAAATTTTTGATATTGTATTAGGAACAACTAAATAAGTTTTATCTATTATTTTCAATAGTAAGTAATAGATTATGACCTAACCCCTTTAAGTAATTAAAGGATATGGTTTTAAAACGCACTCAACAATAAAAAACCCGTTATTAGGGCGTTGAGTGCGTCACTGTGGGAAACTGCAGTTGAGGATTTCCGTAAGGAGCCTTCCTAGTAACGGGCTTTTTGTTTTCAATTTTTTAATTAAATAATTATATAAATGACAAAAACCCAATAATAATTTAGTTGTCATTATTAATTATTAGCATTTTGAAACCAACTTTAAACTACTTGGACACCCGGTGTCCAAGTAATCTAAAAAGTTTCAAAATTAATTAAAAACTTGGACGTGCTACGTCCAAGTAGAAAATAAAAATATGAAAAAAATATTTTTCTTTGTGTTGGTAGGGTTTTTTGTGTTAGGTTTAGGTAATGTTAATGCTTCCTATGAAAATGGAAGTGCTTATTCTAATTACTACAAACCTACAAATAATAATTGTGGTGTAGACCATGCTGTTTATTCATCTGATGGGAGAACGATTGTTTCTTGTATTACTATGAATCATTGGTTGGAAATGACTTCAGTTAGTTCTTCAGTTAAAAAGAACTTAATGACTATTTTACAAGGACAAAAAGTATTATTAACTAACGGAATAACTGATTCCTGCCCTATCTGGTATCAAGGAAGTTGTTCTTTGGATAAAACTTTGTTTGTTAAATATATTAACTAAATTTAAAGACTTAGCATTCGCTAGGTCTTTAAAATCTGCAGGTAAACTTATGAAATCCCAGAGATTCATTATCTGCAGGTTTTAGAGATTTTTTTATAAAATTTATGTTATTATTTTAAATAACAATAAAACCTTATCAATATATTAATAATTAAATTAGAATTAATATGAAAAAAGAATATTTAATACAATTATTTATGACTCTTATAATAGGTATTTTTTTAGGGTATACCTTTTCAGGAAATATTTCAAAAGAGAAAATTTCTACAGAAGACTCATCAAACACTCTTTTTGATAAAAGAGAAAAATGTGCAAATTATCGGGAACAAGCCAAAAATCAACTAAACGAAACTTATAAAATAGCAACTCCATATTTTTATGATATTTTCTATAGTTCTAAATTAGATACTTGTTTATACACTCATGGATTAGAATTATTTGGAACCCCACCTAACGAATCAGGAAGTTTTGTTATAGTTGATTATTTCTCAGGAGACGAAATCTTTAGTGTTGATTATGATAATTCTTCCACAAATGAAGATAATTGGTCTTATAACCAAAGACCAAACTACTCAAAAGAAGTTGAAAAATATAAAAATTAATATGAAAAATTTTTTTAAAAAAATAAACAGGCTCTCTGGTCCTTTGACACTTATAATAATTAGTATTATTTTAGGTGGTTTTTATTATGCTGTTCAAGTAAATAAACAAAATTCAATAAAAGAACAACAGTGGGTAGAATTACAAGCAGAAAAAAATAAAGAAGATTTGGAGTATGTGGCTCAGAGGAAACTAGATTGTTTAGCTATTTATGAAGTAGAAAACGAGAAATGGAATAATGTAAAAAGTTGGAACTATAACCCAATCGAATATCAAGGAAGTTTTCTTAGAGATTATTGCGAAATTATTTATACTGATAACGACACAGACAAAGACTTTATTAAAACATTTTAAATAATATGAAAAAAAATATTATTACTATAATTGGAATCATAATGTTGTTACTAGCAATACCTAGTATATGGCCTTATGGCTATTATCAATTGTTACGATGGGTTGTACTTGGTATTGGAGTATATCTTGGATATTTATCTATAAAAAAAGAAAACATCACTTGGACAATTATAATGGGAGTTATCGCAATAGCTTTTAATCCCTTTTTTCCATTCCATTTAGATAAGGAAGTTTGGGTAGTTATAGATTTTATTACCTCAATATTATTCCTAACTTCCATTTGGAAAATAAAAAATTAGTATGAAAATTCGAAAAAACATATTAAAAAATATATTTTTGATAATTTTTACTTTTGTATTTTTTATCTATATTATAAATTTATCATCATATAAACTTTATAGAAAATGTTATAGTAATTTTCAAATTGAATTACAACAAAAAACAAATTCTATTGCAAATTTAATAAATAGTTATGATATTCTCGGAGCAAAAGAGATGGAAGTTATAAATAATAGAAGGGCAAATCTTGATAAATGGTCAGAAGAGTCTCTCAATAATTGTAGAAATTTAGTAAATAAATATAATATTTATCCTTTACCAATAGCTATATTTTCATCAATAATTTTCTTTTTTATTCTTAAATTAATTATTTACAAATTTTTTATCAAAAAACAATAAATAAATATGGATGAAGAAACTCAAGATTATAATATAAACGAAGATGATAATATCTTAGAAATATCAAGAGATTACAATTTAGATATTGGAGAAGCACAAGAAATTCAAGAACTTATGGATGATTTAGGTCTAGATATTGACGAAGCTTATGAAATTTGGGAAATGGGTATTTAAAAAACAAAAAACAAATTTTCTTGTAATTATCCCCAACTACAGTTAAACTAAATCAATTAAAAGTTATATAATTTAATTATGAAAGTTGATTTTGAAAAAATTGGAATAATATCTTCTTACTTTGCAGAAAATGTAAATAATTTGTATGTCACAAAACTCCTTAAACTTTTTTATTATGTAGATTTTATCTCTTATAATAGAAGAGGTTCTTCTGTTACTGGCGATATATATTTTAAACTTCCTTACGGACCAGTACCAACTACAATAAAAAATGAAATAGATTTGTTAATAAACTCTGATTTAGAAGGTAAATATAAATCACAATTATCTAAATTTATAAATCTCAAAAAAGACAAAGATGAATTTGGGAGAAGAGTCATAAATAATTCTAAAAATTGTGAAATAAACAAACTAGCACCATTTGAAAGAAATTTAATTAAAAGTATATCTACAGAATTTAAACAAACTAAAGCTAGTGTTATATCTGAAAAAACACATAGAGAAAAACCTTGGCAACTTACAAGCAATAATTCTGTTATAGACTATTCTTTAGCTAATAGTTTAAATATAGAAAATATACTTCCTAACTTTAAATAAAATGAAGTATGAATTTGGAGAAATTATTGATTGTAGAAATTCCCCCACAATCAAACATTTTATACTTATATTAGGAGAAACACGAAGAAATGAGGTGATGTATTATCTTATAACATCTCGTACCTATAAAGTTTTTAGAGATTTATTAGATTTTTTCAATGATTGTATAGAAAAAAAGAATAAAAGATTTTTCATTTATTTTGGAAAAGAAAAAAATAAATCAATAATATATCCAACAGGAAATCTTTGTGATGCTTTTTTTCTTGACAAACACTTTGCTTATCAAGGATGTTTGGAAAAAGACAGTATGATTATAATAAATGAAGACCCTAAAACAGAAGATAAAGAAGTTTTAACAAGTTGGAAGTCAGAAGGAATGGCATCCTTGAGAGATAAATTAAACAAACAGGATTCTGAAAAATTAATTTTACTAATAAGAAGAACCGAAAATATAAGACCTCGTTTCAAAACAGAAATAGGAAGAAATTATAATATTTCGAAAAGATGTTAAACCACACAGGTTCGAACGTCGTCTACTAAACGGAGCAGACTAAAAATATGGCTTAATAGAGCCATATTTTTTCATACCCCCAAGAGGACATTTTGCTATGTTCCCTGCCTGCCGGCGCGCATGGGCAGGCAGGCTGGAAAACTCTTTACTTTATTTAATATTTATCGTAATATTTCTAACAGAAGAAATAGCACTTATAATATAAAGGAGGATTTATAAAATGTCCGAAACAGAAGTTGGAAAATACAATCATCTCAACAAAGATGATAAATTCACAGTCGGGATAGATTTAGAAGAAGTCGTTCGGCAAATAGTAAAAAAGAATTATGGAACCCACCGACTTCTTTCATCCTTGGTAAAAGTTCTCGATGAAAAAAGAGGTCATGGAGACCCTCTTTCAGATGGAATAAGAAGACTTCTCGATGAAGGATTATGTTAAATAAAATTTGCTCGCTGGAAATTGTTCCTTGCGGGCAATTTCTTTTTTGTTTCAATCTTCAAAACATTAGAATTTCTAAATATTATTATTCATTACATACAAACAAGTTTAGTAAATAAATCTATACCAATTCAAACCATTGATTTTTTATAATAATTATTATATTGTCTAATTTAGAGTATTTCAAATAATGTTCTACTACAGGAGGTTTTTAATGATCACCGTCGAAAAATTAATCAAGGGAGTTTTGAAAAGAATGAATTGTGTAAAAGACAAAAGAGAATGTGATTTTATGAATCATATTCTAGCGGCGATTCGTTCTGATTTATACCTTAAACCTAACCAAGCACTTCTTCTTGAAGAAAAATTAAAAGGAATAGAGAAGAAAAAATATTTAGATGTTTTCCAAGAAAAAAATGACTGGGATTTATATTTAGACGCGTTGCAAATAGCAACATGGCTGAATAGCCTCTAGTCAGTCTCAAAAAATCTGTCTAAAAACAACCCTCGCAAGATTCATTCTTCGGGGGTTTTATTTTTCTCAGTTCTTTACTCAACTATATTTAACACAAGAGAGGTTCTGGATTGCTTCCCCAGCACTTTGTTGCAACAATATTAATAAAATTTATAAAAACTTAATAATGTTTTATGAAATTAAAGTAAATAATTTAATTCAAAGTGCTGGGTCGCAAAGACGGGAAGGGATGAAGTGTATTAATTAATCTCTCCTAAAAATGGATACAACAATCTCTTTTTGATTTCTTCTCCTGGGAGTAATTGGTGGGGGTATGTGTCCCCTTCAACACATTTTAGATGTATTTTTTCAAGATTGTCTTTGGCCTGGAGACTACTCGCCAGACCTACACATGACTTGCCAAATTTATTTTCCAAATCATCAATTATATAAAAAAGATTATCTCTTGATTCGGAACTATTTAATTCTCCAAACAAATCATTTTGCATAGGAGCACCACCAAGACCGGCACAAGTTATTGAAACCTGTCTATACAAGACACCTTCTTGATATAATTCATCAAGAAGTTTTTTAGCTTCTGATAATAAATATTCAATATCTCTTGTTTGTGATGAAAGAGTAACGAACGATTGTGTGTGATCAAGGTTTTGATTACGAAGTCTTAAGCCAATTCTTTTAGTAAAGAGATTTTCTTTTCTCATTCTCTGAGCGAGATGTTCTATATTCATAGACATCTGACTATAAAGATAACCATAGCTATCTGTTGCAAGGAAAGACCTGTCCCGACTCATACTTTTAATATCTTCTTTTTGTTTGGGAATATCTACTACCTCGCCGAGAACTTGTTTTTGTAAGGCGGGCATTGAAATAGAAAAAGTATATCGAAGCCAATTTGCGTCAGCCTTTGCAAAATCCCCAATCGTATTTATTCTATTTTTCTGTAATTTTATATATCCCTGTTTTCCAATACCAGAAAGACAATTTACAGGTTTATGATAAATCTTTTCTTCTACATTTTGGTCATTTAATATAGTAATTCCGTGTGGTTTATTCATTCCTGAAGCAAGCTTTGCTAGTAATGGAGTCCGAGCAATACCAAAAGAAAATGTGCATCCTAGTTTTTGATACAATTCTCTTTGTAATTTTTTGATTAATTCTTTTGCCTCGTCGAAAGTATCTATCCACTTGCTTATTTCTATTGACCCTTCATCCACTGAGTTTTTTACTAGATTTGGAAAATGATTTCGTATTATATTATCCATTCTTTGTGAAAAAATCCCATAAGCGTGGAAATCAGATGCCACGATATGAACTGATGGGTATTTTTTACGAACAGTTAAAATTGGTAATACACGAGAGACACCCAAATCTTTGGCTGGATAACTCAAAGCAGAAACAATCCCTCCATTTTGACCAACCACGATAGCTTTTCCCTTAAGTTCTCTATGAAGCACTTGTTCGACTGAAGCAAAAAAAGCATCAGCGTCAATATGAACAAAAATATTTTTTTTATTATTTATTTTTTTCATATTTTCTCACTAAAGAACGAACTACTGCGTGTATTTTTAATTCACCTTTTGGGTAAATATCTGGGTATTCATTATTTGCCGCTTCAAGATAATATTTATTATTTTTAATACGCAGGTATTTCATAGTCCATTCATCATCCACTTCAGCAATAACAATATCCCCGACAGAAAAGTCCTGTGTCCGTTCAACAACAACATAATCACCCTCAAGTATTCCCGCATCAATCATAGAGTCACCTGAGACTCTTAATAAATAAGTGGCATCGTGTTCGTTTACCAACCATTCATCTAATGATAGATGCTCGCCTTTTTCTTCTGATGCAAAGGCAGGAAAACCAGCCTGAACTGTCCCTAAAATTTGGATTCCATTAAACTGCTCTCCTGGAATTAAAAAGCCTTTTGAATCTCTTCTTAGGATATCTTGGTCTATAAAATTGCTCGCTAGAGAATAGGCAGAGTTCTTTGATTTAAAACCATAAAGTTTGGCTAGTTCAGAATAGCTAGGCATTCGCCCATTAGATTTAAAAAAAGATACAAGTTTTTCTTTAGTGTATTTCATACATATATTATATATGAACGCTCGTTCAGTAACAAGATATAAAAATATCTTAATCTTTTCTTTTCCACTTTTTATAAATTCTTCAAAAATATAATATCTGTTACAATTAAGTAAGTCGAGTTCTTATTATTATTCAATTTAATTTATATTATGTCTAAAACAAATATATCAATAATAATTATCATTTTAATCATAATCGGTTATTTTGGTTATCAACAAATGGGAAATAAAGCGGAAGTAATCACTGATGAAAATACAGAAGAAATCCAAACATTAGAATACATGGATATATCAGTGGCTGAAGCTATGAGCTTAATCGAAACTAATCCTGAATTAGTTATAATTGATGTCTCTCCTAATTATGCAGAAGGTCATTTACCTGGAGCAATAAACTATTATGTAGGAGATGGGTCTTTGGATGCAGCCATTCCTTCTCTAGATAAAAATGGAGAATACTTAGTTTATTGTCATTTTGACAGTGCTGCTATTGCAGGGGCTCAAAAACTTATCGATGCGGGCTTTACTACAGTATACCGATTAGAAGGAAATTATTCTGGCTGGGTTGATGCAGGGTACCCTACTGAGAAATAAAAAATATTTATAAAATATTTTTTAGAATAGACCTTATTGCTATTGCAATAAGGTCTATTCTTTTATACTAAGACCTCCTGATAATACTGACTTCTCCATTAGCTTCAATAAAAGCTTTTTTAATTTGTTTTAAATCATCAATCCCCTTGAGTCTTAAAACACCCATCAATTGAGACTTGTCTAAATCCTCATGAGCAAGTGCTTTTTCATCAATAACTCCATCAACAACAAGAAGTCTTGCCTCCCCTGATAATAACTTTCTCATTTGTTGTGAATGTGAGGTAAACTCATTTATCACTTTAACAATCAACCCTACAACTCCGATGGCAACCATTGAAGAAATCATCTGAACAACATTTTCGTCATAAATCATAACATCCCCAACCGCTGAACCAAGTGCAATAATCAATAACAAATCCACATAAGTAAGATGTGCTAATTGCTTTTTCCCTAACAATCTCAAAATAAGAAAAGCAAAGAAAAAAATAATAACGGTTCTTAATAGAACTCCTAAAACAATATTCCAAGAAACTAAATCAAAAATCATAATTATTTTAAATTAAGAAATAAACACCTAATATTATTATAACTCAAACCTAAAAAAATTTTACTTAAAGGTGTTAATAAAAATTGGTTTTTATTAATATTTTTTTATTCTAGTTACCCACAAAATAACTAATCTTTTATTTAAGGTTTGATATAATTTAAAAAATGAAAACAAATACTAAAATATATTATGCTTTTTTATTTCTGTTTATAAATCTATTGATTTTAAATCCTACAACAACAGAAGCTCATCAACCTAATTATATAGCTGATCAAACAAATATCGAAGTAATTGAACCTGAAATATCTAAGGCTTATTATGGAGAA
This sequence comes from Patescibacteria group bacterium, assembly GCA_018817595.1. GTDB lineage: Bacteria > Patescibacteriota > Minisyncoccia > Phycocordibacterales > UBA12079 > JAHITU01. The sequence goes on along the minus strand of JAHITU010000019.1, from coordinate 12,835 downwards.
CTTTCAGGTGAAGAAGTAATTTATACCATCAATTCAGAAAATGACTTTGAATTATATTTAGGTATTTTAAGCCCTGACCTTCCAGAAACTTACAAGGACTATTCAGTAAAAGTTATTGATAAGGAGGACAACCAAGTAATATTCCTCGACGGAGAGTCTTTTCGATGGGAAAGATTCTATGAAGAATTTGCAGGTGATTGGTATTGGAAAGGTCCTGAATTTAAAGCACAGGTTCCTTTTGGTGAATATTTAATTAAAGTTTCTAACCCAGAAAACAAAGGAAAATATGTTTTAGCTGTAGGTGAAATAGAATCATTTCCATTAAGCACAACTTTTGAAACCTTTAAACAATTAATAAAAGTTAAAGAAAATATTTTTGATAAGCCTTGGCATTCTGCCTTTACAAACAAAATGACTTTATTTACCTTTTTACCAATTTTACTTTTTGTAATAATTTTAGTGGTAGTAATTTTATTTTTTAAAATAAGAAAACAAAAATCTAATTCCTAAGAAAAGCTTTAGATCTTTTTTGCTTATGAAATTTAATAGCAAAGCGATGTGCTTCACTATTAGCAATCAAAATATCTCTTTCGTTGTCAGCGATTATGTCAGACTTACCTAAAAACTTTTTGGGTCTGTGGTGTTCATCTTAAGCTTATTGTGTTGAACTTAATTTAACTTGATTTTTTTAATAAGCTGTTGTACTGTTTAATTAGATAGTTAATTTAAACAAAAAAATAGAAAGGAGATTTTAATATGGAAGTAAATGATATTAGTAAATTACTAGGTATCACAAATAACCAAGTCATTTTTTCTTTGGGGAGAGTAGAGGATATTCCCCTTATAGAAACCCCAACAAAAGCCAAGGAATTATATTGTAAGTGCCCTGATTCAATGAGACCAACTATTATGAAAAAGTGGAAAAAACTAATTAAAGAAGCCATTCCTCTTTTGACTACTCTCCAAGAAGCTTGTGTTCTGTATCAAAACTGTCCCGAGGAAATGGAACCAGCAGTTACAAGAAAATTAGAAGAATTAACAGAAAAAACCATTCCTTTTCTGAAGACTCCTGCAGAAGCTAAAAAGTTGTATAAAAACTCTCCCAAATCAATAAAACCAGCAGTTACAAGAAAATGGGAAGAATTAACAAAAAAAGCTATTCCTCTTCTGAAGACTCCGGCAGAAGCTAAAAATTTACTATGGGATTGTCCCAAATCAACGGAACCGGCAGTTATAAAGAAATGGGAAGAATTGACAGGAAAAGCAATTCTACTTCTGAAAACTCCGACAAAAGCCGGGGAACTTTATCGGAATTGTGCTGATTCAATGAAAACAGTAGTTAGAAAAAAACAGGAAGAGCTTATTATTAATTCCCTTAAAACTCCAGCAGAAATTAGAGAGTTTTTTCGTAATAATTGCCCCAAATCAATGGAACCAGCAATTATAAGAAAATGGGAAGAATTAACAAAAAAAGCTATTCCTCTTCTAAAAACTCCAGCAGAAGCCCACGAGTTACATCAAAATTGTGCTGATTCAACAGAACCAGAAGTTACAATAAAATGGAAAGAATTAACAAAAAAAGCTATTCCTCTTCTGAAGACTCCGGCAGAAGCCAAGGAACTATATCGAAATTGTCCTAATTCAATGGGACCGACAGTTATAAACAAAAGAATAGAATTAACAAAAAAAGCTATTCCTTTTCTGAAAACTCCAACGGAAGCCAAGGAACTATATCAAAATTGTCCTGATTCGATGAAACCAACTATAATAAAATTCTTGAGAGAACTATAGCCGCACATAGAAAGACCACACAATCTTCTTTGTGCGGTTTTTCTAATTCCTAAGAAAAGCTTTAGATCTTTTTTGCTTATGAAATTTAATAGCAAAGCGATGTGCTTCACTATTAGCAATCAAAATATCTCTTTCGTTGTCAGCGATTATGTCTGATTTACCTAAAAACTTTTTAGGTCTGTGGTGTTCGTCTTTAACTACAGCAATTACAGGAATCATAAAACCAAGATTAGTCAAAACTTTTTCAGCTACATTTTTTTGAGCCAAACCACCATCTATAACAATTATTTTAGGTAATTGCCATTCATCGTGTTTTAAACGCCTTTCTAAAACTTCCCTTAAAGCTCCAATGTCTCCCCCTCCTTGTCTTTTTATATTGAATTTTCTATATTCGCTCTTTTTAATCATTCCACCTTCTATGACTGTCATCACCCCAACTTTATTTTTTTCTGACATATGAGCAATATCATAAGATTCTATTCTCTTTGTATTAGAAATATTTTGTTCTTTTATCAAAGCGATATCTTGGATATGTGAAAGAGCAAAAATCTGCTTTTTGATTTTGTTAGCTTTTTCAAATTCTTTTTTCTTTGCAAAAGTATGCATTTCTTTTTCTAGTTTTTTTACAAGAGAGGCTTTTTTACCCTCTAAAAACATTTTTATATTCCTAATATTTTTTGCATAATCGCTTTTAGAAACAACGGAAAAATCAGGACTTAAACCAATTTCAATATTGAGTGCAGATTTTCTCTTTTGTTTTTTATGAATTAAATCTTTTTCTCCTCTAAATGGGAATATTTTTCTAATTATTTTTAAAGCTTCTTTTAATTGAAAAGAGTAAGGGAAAGGTCCGAATTGGTATTTAATATCAAAACCTAATTCTTCAGAATGCTTTAGATTATGTTCTCTGACAAGAATAACCCGAGGATATTCTTCTTCTGTAATAATTATATGATTATAACTTTTATTATCTTTACCTAAGGTATTAGCTGAAGGAAGATGTTTTTTAATTAAAGAAGCTTCAAGGATTAAAGCTTCCAAAACAGAATCAGTTTCTTGCCAGTCAATTTCATTTATTTCTTCCATCATTTTAACTATCTTAGGACCTCGACTGACAATTAAATCATCATTAAAATAGCTTTTTACCCGATCACGTAATGAAGTGGCCTTACCAATATACAAAATAACCTTGTCTTTTTTAAACAAGTAAACTCCTGGTTTATCAGGTAATTTATTTATATTTTGAATTGTTAGTTTTTCCATTATTATTTCAAATAACGTCTCAAGTATTCACCAGTATGTGACCCCTCTGTATCAGCAACTTCTTCAGGGGTCCCTTTGGCTACTATTTTTCCACCTTTTACCCCACCATCAGGACCAATATCAACAACATAATCAGATGATTTTATTAAATCCATATTGTGTTCAATCACCACTACAGTATTTCCTCTATCTACTAGTTTTTGTAATATCTCTATTAATTTTTTTACATCATCATAATGCAAACCAATAGTCGGCTCGTCTAAAAGATAAATAGTTTTTTGAGTAATTGGTCGATATAATTCTGAGGCGATTTTAACTCTTTGTGATTCTCCACCTGACAAAGTAGAAGCCGGCTGACCTAATTCTAAGTAACCAAGTCCAACATCCATTAATGTTTTCAATCTATCATAAATAGCAGGAATATCATTAAAGAAATTCAAAGCCTCTTCTATAGTCATAGATAAAACTTCATTAATATTCTTCCCTTTATATTTAACTTCCAAAGTTTCTTTGGTATATCTTTTACCATTACAAACATCACAACTGACATTCACAGTCGGTAAGAAATGCATTTCAACAGCCACTTCCCCTTTTCCTTGACAGGCTTCGCAACGACCACCTTTTACATTGAAAGAAAATCGACTGGATTTCCAACCACGAGCTCTGGCTTCTGTTGTGGCTTCAAACAATTCTCGGATATGAGTGAAAACACCAGTATAAGTTGCAGGGTTTGAACGACTAGTTCTTCCAATAGGTGATTGATTAATTAAAATAGCTCGACTTAAATATTCTGCCCCACTAAATTTCGCACAGTTAAAAACTTTAGCCGAACGATATTTTCTATCGAACCGAGCTCTTAAGTTTTTGTGCAAAATTTCATAAACAAAAGAAGATTTTCCAGAACCAGAAACCCCAGTAATAGTAACAAATTTACTCAAAGGTAATTCTACTTTCATATTTTCGATATTAAATATCTTACCACCTTCCACTCTTAAGAAACCTTTATTAGAGGTTCTTCTTTTTTCTGGAATTTCTATTTTCTTTTCTTCTCTTAAATACGCTAAAGTTCTAGAGCCTGATTCATTTTTTTCTGCTGTTAATAAATCATCTAGATAACCAGAAACGACTTCTTCGCCTCCATGTGTTCCTGCTCCTGGTCCGATATCCACTAAGTAATCAGCCGAGTAAATAGTATCTTCATCATGTTCAACAACGATAATAGTATTCCCCAACTCTTTCAACCGCAAAAGTGTTTTAATAAGACGGTCATTATCTTTTGAATGAAGTCCAATAGTCGGCTCATCCAAAACATACAAAGCCCCTACTAAGCCTGAACCTAATTGACTAGCTAAACGAATTCTTTGAGCCTCCCCACCTGACAATGTATTAGCTCTTCTATCTAAAGTTAGATATTCAATACCTACATTTTTCATAAAAATCAGCCTTTCTAGAATTTCTCTAATTAAAACTTCTGAAATCTTTTTTTGTTTATCTGTTAATTGAATATTATCAAAAAAGTCTTTGGCTTCATTCACAGGAAGTGCTGTTACTTCTACGATATTTTTCTTACCACCTTTACCATCATAAAGGTAAACATTTAAAGCTTCGGGTCTTAATCGAGCACCCTTACATACTTTACAAATTTCTTTTGCCCAAAATTCATCTGTCCCTAAACCTTTACATTCTGGACAAGCTCCATAAGGAGAGTTAAAAGAAAATAATCTAGGTTCTATTTCAGGATAAGAATAGCCATCCATCGGACAAGAAAAATTTGTAGAAAGCAATAATTCTTCTTTATCAGAAAAAACATTTTTTACTAAGCCCCCTGATTCATTTATAGACTTTTCGATAGAATCAAGTAATCTTTCTTTCATTGCTTTACCAATTAAACCTTTCAAACCCTCTCCCTCTTCTTTTAAATCAGCAAAATGAATAGTATCAACTACAACATCAATATTATGTTTTTTGGTTTTAGTTAAAACTATTTTTTCTCGAAGGCTGTGTTTTTTCCCATCAATTACCACATTTGAATAACCCTTACCTAGTAAATCATATAATAATTGGTAATACTCTCCTTTTCTTCCTTTAACCACAGGAGCTAAAATATCGAGACTCATTTCGTTTAAATCCCCTTTCTTTAAAGATTTGTTCTTCTCGTTTATCTTTTTCAAGATGAATTTTTGAATTTCCTCTTTGGAAAGCTTTTCTATTTTTTTACCACACTCTAAACAATATGGTTGACCAACCCGAGCATATAAAATACGTAAATAATCATAAATCTCTGTAATAGTTGCTACAGTAGAACGAGGGTTATTTGACCGAGACTTTTGATCAATAGAAATAGCAGGAGAAAGTCCAGTAATTTCATCGACGTCGGGTTTTTTCATTTGAGAAATAAATTGTCGAGCATAAGCAGACAAAGACTCAATATATTTTCTCTGTCCTTCGGCAAAAATAGTATCAAAAACAAGGGAAGATTTTCCTGAACCAGACAAACCAGTAACCGCTACCATCTTATTTCGAGGCATTTTTACTGTGATATTTTTTAGATTATGAGTACGAGCACCCTTAACCTCAATCCATTTAGATGGATCATTTTCATCTATTTTTCTTTTTTCTTTTTCTTCTAACATATTATTGTTTTTATTTACTATTTCTGGATTGCTTCGTCGCTTCACTACGTTTCGCTCCTCGCAAAGACGGAGATGGCTGTGGAAGCATCTTTTCTAACTCTTTGATTTCATCACGCAAGATAGCAGCTGTTTCAAAATCCAAAACTTTAACCGCTTCAGTCATTCTTTTCATTTTTTCTTTTATAAACTTTTTAGGACTTTTTTTCATTAATTCTTTATCCACCATCAAAAGTTGTTCAACTGTTTTCTCATGATCACTCCTTATTTGATCAGCAATACTGGTTATTTTCTTTTTAATTGTTTGTGGAGTAATACCATTTTCCTTATTGTATTTTAACTGAATGATTCTTCTTCTATCTGTTTCTTCCATAGCTTTTTCAATAGATTTTGTTATTTTATCAGCATATAAAATAACTCGCCCATTTACATTTCTAGCAGCCCTACCGATTGTCTGAATCAAGGAAGTCACAGAACGCAAAAAGCCTTCTTTGTCAGCATCTAAAATACCAATCAGTTCTACTTCTGGCATATCTAGACCTTCTCTAAGTAAGTTCACACCTACTAATATATCGTATTTTCCTTTTCGGAAATCTGTAATAATATCAATTCTTTCCACCGTTCCTATATCACTATGAATATAAGCTGTTTTTATTCCTCTTTCTTCTAAATAATCAGTTAAATCTTCTGCCATTTTTTTGGTCAAAGTTGTAGCTAATACTCTACCTCCACTAGCTATATTTTTTTTAGCTTCTTCAATAAAATCTTGAATTTGCCCTTTGTATTCACCTGATTGTTGAATCGGTTTTATAATTATTTTGGGATCAATTAGTCCTGTTGGTCGAATAATTTGTTCTGTTATATTTTTTGAGTTTTCTAATTCATAAGTTCCTGGAGTAGCTGATGTATAAATAGTCTGCCCTATTTTTGAAGAAAATTCATCAAAAGTTAAAGGGCGATTATCCTTAGCACTAGGCAACCTAAAACCATAATTTATTAAATTATTTTTTCTAGAACGGTCTCCCGCATACATTCCTCCTATTTGTGGAACAGCCACATGAGATTCATCAATTACTGTTAAAAAATCTTCTGAAAAATAATCCAACAAAGTATACGGAGCTTCTCCTTCTTTTCTTTGGTCAAAATATCGAGAATAATTTTCTATCCCTGAAACATATCCAATTTCTCGCATCAAAGCTAAATCGTATCTTGTTCTTCTTTTTAATCTATCTACTTCTAGCAATTTTCCGTCTTTTTCAAAAACCTTTAATTGTTTTTCTAAATCTTTTTCAATCTGTTTTAATGCTATTTCCTTTTTAGCAGGGTCAGTAATAAAATGCTTGGCTGGGAAAAGAAAATATAAATCTTTCTCTTCCATAATTATTTGGGAAACAGGGTCTATTTTTTGAATAGAATCTATTTTCCCCCCTTCTATTTGAATTCGATAATTTTGTTTTTCGTTAACAGGCATTATCTCGATAGCGTTCCCTACAACTCTAAACTTCCCTGGTTCTAAATCAGCGTTAGTTCTTTCAAAAAACAAAGAGATTAAATCTCGAATAAAGCTTTTTTGACTTATTTTTTCTCCTGTTTTGATTTTTAAATGGATTTTCTCATATTCAATTGGATTACCCAAACCATAGATACAAGATACGGTTGCAACCACAATAACATCTTTTCGGGTTAATAATGATTGAGTGGTAGCATGTCTAAGCCTCTCTACTTCAGTATTAATACTGGCCTCCTTTTCTATATATGTATCAGAAGTAGACACATAGGCTTCTGGTTGATAGTAGTCATAATAAGATACAAAATAATGAACAGCATTTTCAGGGAAAAATTCTTTAAATTCTTGGGCTAGCTGAGCAGCTAAAGTTTTATTGTGAGTAACTACCAAAGTTGACTTATTGATTTCAGAAATAACATTAGCTATCGTAAAGGTTTTACCCGACCCAGTCACACCTAAAAGAGTCTGATGTTTATCACCAGACTTTAACCCCTTTACAAGAGATTTAATAGCTTTTTCTTGATCTCCAGCAGGATTATACTCAGAATGTAGTTTGAAATTAGTTTTCATAATAACACTACATATTATACTATTTTGTAAAGACCCGCAAGACATTTACAATCTGTGCCTTTAAATCTCTTAAATACACAGTAAATATAGGTATTTTATATATTTTAAAACAATTTATATAAACTGAGACAAAATAAACCAAAAGAGAATATTAAATTTTATTGATTTTTAATAATTTCTAAATATAAACAAAGACACCTTGGAAAAGGTGCTTTTGTTTTGTTATTTTTTTATTTTTTTAACTGTTCTAATTCTTCTTTCATTTCTAGCATCTTTAGTTCACGACCTACCATTATTTTATTCAGATTTTCTAACTCATCGACACGACATTTTAGTTCTTTGGTTTTTTCTAATATTCCTTTTTCTATATCCTTAGTATATTTGGCTAATCTTGCCTCGATTGTTCTCTTTAAAGTGACATCTTCAAAAGCTAACAAGATTTGATTAACATGGTCTAACTGCCTTGCGTTGAGTAACATTACCTTCAAACCAATAGAAGGAAATTCATGGGTAACTTCAAAATCGTTAATAAATTTTTTCTCAGGTAAGACTTTTTCTAACAATGTTCGAAGCTCAGGTATGTCCCATTGTCTATTCCCTAGCTCGTAAACAAGTTTATTCTCTGTTTCTGATTTTTTTACCAGGAAAAGATTATAAAAAACACTATTACCACCCACTACTCGAAGATCAGGGTCAAGAATTAAAATAGGTTCTCTTATAGTATCGGCAAATGTTTTGAGATAAAAAAGGGCCATTTTTTTATCCTCATCTAATTTTAATTTATCTTTTTCCATAGGATTATATAAATTACTTTTAACTATCTTAATAGTACCAAAATTATTTATTATAAAAAAGATAGCCAAAACTGTGGATAACTTATTATAAAATATATTACTATTTTATAATTATCAGAATTTTGTAAATTCTGATACAATTAAAATATTATTGTTAAACTAAGTAAAATTATGAAAAATATCATTATTGGAATTATACTTGTTATTATCATTGGTTTAGGATTATATTTTTTAATCCCTAATTCATCAAATGATTCAGAAGGAACTGAATATAAAAACACTAGTATAAATACCAAACAAAACAATCAACAAGCAGAAGAAATTGCTACCACCACACCAAAAACTATAAGTGAATTTGAAATCGGAAAATCAGTCGAAGAAAAAAACATTATGGCTTATCAATATGGCGAGGGTGACACAGAAATTCTTTTCATAGGAGGAATTCATGGTGGCTATGGGTGGAACACTTCATTACTTGCCTATGAAGCAGTGGATTACTTTAAAGCTAACCCAGACAAAATTCCAAATAACCTAAAAATAACTATTATCCCTGTTTTAAATCCAGATGGATTAAATAAAACTGTTGGAAGTTCGGAACGTTTTGAGATATCCGCTGTGCCAGATTCTCAAACAGAATTAATAGCAGGAAGATTCAATGCCAACCAAGTAGATTTAAATAGAAACTTTGATTGTGATTGGCAAGCAACAAGCAAATGGCAAAACAAAACTGTTAGTGGCGGAACTGAAATCTTTTCTGAACCAGAAAGCCAAGCCATTAAAAATTATATAGAAACTCAAAAACCTCAAGCCGTTATAGTTTGGTATAGTGCTGCTGGTGGAGTTTATTCTTCCAGTTGTCACAACGGTATATCTAAAGAAACCAAAAATTTAACTAAAACCTATGCCACAGCTTCTGGTTATAAAAGCTACGAAGAATTTGACTCTTATGACATTACTGGAGATATGGTTAATTGGTTAGCTAAAAAAAATATTCCTGCTATTAGTGTACTTTTGACTAATCATACAGAGACAGAATGGAATAAAAACAAATCCGGTATTGAAGCTATACTTAATCAATATTCACTATAATGAGAAATTTTTTTGTAAGACGAATTATCGGAATCGTTATTCTCATTGTTTTAATTGGAACAAGTATTTATATTTTTAATTACTTAGAAAACAAAAAGAAAATTGATCTTTTAGATCAATTAGAAGTAAATAAAATTTATTTTCAAAGCCATGAAATAATCGGCTATTCTGTTGAGAACAGAAAGATTGAAGTCTATACTTTTGGTCAAGGAGAAAAAAATCTTCTGTTTGTAGGAGGAATTCATGGGGGTTATGAATGGAATTCTGTTTTACTAGCCTATAAATTTATAGACTATCTTAGAATACACCCCAGTCTTGTTCCAGAAAATATTAAATTAACAATTATCCCCTCGGCTAATCCTGATGGACTTTATCAAATTACAGGCAGAGAAGGGTTTTTTAAAACAGAAGATGTTAAAGAAAGCCAAACTTTTGGGTTGGGTCGTTTTAATGCAAATGATGTAGATTTAAATAGGAATTTTGATTGTAAATGGCAACCTAGAAGCACTTGGAAATCTAACCCAGTTAGTGCAGGCACCTCTGCTTTTTCGGAACCAGAGTCTTTGGCTATTAAAAATTATGTTTTAGAAAACAACCCAATAGCTGTGATTTTTTGGCATAGTCAATCCAATGCGGTTTATGCTTCGGAATGCGAAAATGGAATTCTCCCAAAGACTCTTGAAATTATGAACGTTTATTCTAAGGCTTCTGGTTATAAGGCCGTCGATTCTTTTGATGCCTATGAAGTAACAGGTGATGCAGAAGGTTGGCTAGCTTCCATAAATATTCCTGCCATTACTGTAGAATTAAAAACCCATGAGACTATCGAGTGGGATAAAAACTTAAAAGGAGTTAATGCTTTATTGGATTATTATCGCTAAAATCACTTAAGAAAAACCGTTTAATAACTTTTATTCCTAAGTAGTTTTTTATTCCATCACTCTTCATATAAAAAACTTAAAAATAAAAAAACGTGGAAATGATATTTCCACGTTTTTTATCTTAAGTTTTTATTCATTTAAAACTTCATCAAGTGGTTGAGCTCCATCCCCAATTCCGTTATCTGGTTCTACTGGAATATTTTCTGTAGAAATAATATCGGTATTTTCTGGGATTACAACAACATCATCTTTTTGGAAAAAGAAAAATCCTCCAATAATAATAATCAAGATTATTATTACCCATAGAATGTTTTTGTTCATATCTTTAAATACTTATCTAATAATAAACAATTATAACACATAACTAGCAACAAAATACAGTATGCATTTTATTTATCTCCTGGAGAACCCATTTATACTAATCAAAGATATCAACATAATGTGTTATTTTTTCTAAAAAATCTGTTAAAATATAAATAAGAGTTTTTTAAAATACCAATGACTTTTGTAATAAAAGTCTTTATATAACAATTATGCCCACCGAGATTATAAATGAATCAATAGTATGGCTTGATATAATTGGGTTGTTTTTGTTTTTGGCTGGTTTTATTATCGGCCTAGGAGCTGTAATTGTTATAGATTTACAAGGTTTTTTAGGAAAAAATTCTGTCTATTGGACAGAAACTACCATCAGAACTCACAAAATTACCAAACCATTAATTTGGCTTGGAATCATTCTCACTTTTATTGGTGGGTTTATTTTTTATCGTAATGATATGTTAATAGGGATTCCTCTTGTTCATTTACTTATAGGAGTTGTTCTCATTTTAAACGGAATTTTTCTTTCATTTAAAGTTAGCCCCTTTCTTTTAAAACGAGAAATAGAGGGGAGAGCTAAAGAATTAATCCCCTACTCCTGGCAAAAAAAGATAACAATTAGTTTGATAATTTCTGATATTGGTTGGTGGGGTGGATTATTATTATTGGTTTTATATCTATTAAAATAAATCTATGTCTAAATCTATTATTGTTAGAGACAAAATGCAGAAAAAATATAAATATGAATTAAATGAATCTGCTGGGAAAAAGTTTCACTCTGATTTCAAGCCCGACCTTAGTCCTAAAGAAATGTTGGCCTTGGGCATTTTTGGTGGTGTTTATATGAGAGACTGCATTAAAGAATTTCCTAAAAACTGGTTTACAAAAGCTAAATTCGCCCCAAAGGAAATAAATAAACATCTAGGTGAGTTAAATTATTTCAAAATTAATGCTAGTCAACCACTAAAAGTTTGGAGAAAAAAAGGTTGGATAAACGAAGAACACGACCCTAGAGGTTGGTTTCAATGGTATTGTCGTTATTATCAGGGAAGAAGATTACCTAAAGAAGACAAAATACAAATTGCTCGCTGGAAGGCGATGAAAAGGCATTCTTCCCAAATAGCTAAAAACTGCAGGAAAAAAGATATGTTATGTCGACCTAAACAAAGACAAGCACTCCTTCATTGGGCTTATGACAGTAGAAAGCTTTAAATAAATAACGAACGGGGTTTAACCTCTACGATAAAATAATAAAGGTCGAATTTTATTGTTTAATTTATAAATAATTTATTTAGTTATATGAACAAATTAAATACTTTAGATTGGATTGCTTACATTTTATTGATTGTAGGTGGTTTAAATTGGGCTTTGGTAGGTTTTTTTAATTTTGACTTAGTAGCAACTATATTAGGAGATATGTCAGTATTGTCAAGAATAGTTTACATCTTGGTTGGTCTATCAGCGATTTATATTTTGATGAATCTTACAAAGATTTCTAAAAAATAAAGCCGAATATTTTTCGGATATCCGTTTGCCATGCTAAAACTAATAATATTTATTTTTTGGCATGGTTGGCAGGTAATTAGATTAAATATAAATTACCAGTAATACTTCATTAATAATTAATTTATAAAACATTATGATGTATAGAACAATTTGTGGTCGTTGCCCTAATAATAAAACCATTTATGGCTTAGGTTTTTTAGGAGCCATAGTTTATTACTTTTCCACTGCAACTTCTTTTTTTATAGGTTTCGTTGGGTTCTTAAAAGCTCTTGTTTGGCCAGGATTTTTAGTTTTTGAACTACTAAAATTCCTAGGAGCATAATTTCAATAAAAAATAGAAAAATCGATGTAATATCACTTTTGGGGGTTTGGGCGATTCAAATAATCATCAACTAATTTCTCTCTCAACTCACTCCTTAAACCATTATGGTTTTTTAATAATTTCTTCATATGTGAAAAAACACCACCATCTAGTGAATTGGTTGT
>JAHITU010000018.1 GCA_018817595.1 Patescibacteria group bacterium | reverse complement strand
GAAATGCAATACCAACTTAATTTGTTTCTTTATTACTATAATCACAGAAAGAAACATCGAGGTTTAGGAATGGATGGAAAAACTCCTGTCGAAAGACTACAAGAACTGACAACTGTAAACTTGACGCTGCAATGCTACAAAGGATGACAAAAGAAAATTAAAGATTCTAATAATTGAGATAATTCTTTATGTTTTTGAAAAGATAAATCATTGTCTAGAGTTAAACTTTGTAAAGGAACATCTTTTAACGTTTCTGAAATTAAATTGTTAATATGTTTAGTTGTTTTATTTTCTGTATATCGAATAAAAGGTTGTCTTGTTTTTCTTTCTATTAGAACAAGCAGTGAACCTCTACCATCTCTACCAGATTCAATAAAATCACCTTCAAAATGTCCAAATTCTAAACGGTTTTCTACTCGTTTAGGTCTTTTATCTATCATTAGTCTTCCGTCTAATTTAACTTTACTTGATCCTCTCTTTGGACCTCCTTTTTTCTTGACTGCTTTTGAATACAAATGTTTTTCTATTTGTCTTCCATGAGGACTGTAAATGAACTTGTAGATTGCTTTAGTACTTACTTTTTGAATATGTATATCTATTTTTTTAATTCTTCCTGCTATGCATTCAGGAGATTGGTCATCTTTAATATTCTTAATTACATATTCTTTTAATTCTTTATCCGTAGCTACTTTCATGCATTGAACTTTTGAGTTCTTTCTTTTTTGAATGGATTTATGTTCAGCCTTACTGGCAATGTAGTCACCCTTAACACTGTTGATTTTAATTTCATATCTTATGGTTTTGGAACTCCTACCTAATATTTTAGCTATGTAGTTTTTACTCTTTTTTGAACTTAATAATCTTTCGATTCTTCTTCGTTCACTATATGTTATATGTGTATATTTCATGTTCCCAATTATGTATTAAAAGGTGGGGAACTTCAAAGGTTAATTCAGGGATCGTTAATATTAATTTTTTGTTTCAGACCTTAAAGGTCTAAGGAGGATACCATGGGTATTCGTTTTGAAAGAGTTTTGGAACAGGCAAAGGTTTTGGTAGTTAATACACATAAAAGTGGAGGAACTTTCGTTCGAATGGAAGTCACAAAAGTGATCATTCCTTCAACTAGGGAATTCAAAACAGTGTGGGCGGATGTCCATGCTGGTTGGATGAAGGTATCGGAGTCTTCCGGTACCAACAAGTCTGTCATTGAGGTCATTCTTGGAATGTCCGAGAAGACCTTCCGGACAAGGTTTCCCGAAGCATCTTTGGCTGCTGACAACCAAAAGCTTCATGAGAAGTTTAAAAATCAGCGGTTTCAGAAACCAGATTTCGGCAACAGGAACACCTGGCAGTCTCCCAAGTATTACAGGGGAAGAATGTATGCCTAAAACAAAAGATCACCGAAAAGGCTGTTTTTGCAAAATATTAGCAAAAACAGCCTTTTTTAATGCAATAGAGCCTTCTTTATGTTATAAATAAGGCTCAAGAATTTAAAATATAAATATAGATTCTGGATTGCTTCGCTATCGCCATGCCTAAGGCAGACAGGCTCGCAAAGACGAAAAGTAAAACTTTTCGTTATAAATTTTGCAAAGCAAAATTTACTGACTTTCGACTTTATGAACCTGCCTGCCGGCAGGCAGGCTTTAAGGACTTTTGACTAATTATTATGTTATCTATCGGAATAGTTGGTTTACCCAACGTTGGAAAATCTACATTATTTAATGCTTTAACAGAGAAGTCTGTTTCTGCAGAAAATTACCCATTTTGTACCATCGACCCTTCTGTCGGTGTGGTTTCTGTGCCTGATGCTCGTTTGGATAAATTGAGTGCCTTTTCTAATTCCAAAAAAACTGTTTACACAGCTATTGAATTTGTGGATATTGCTGGTTTAGTGGCGGGGGCTCATGAAGGAGAAGGCTTAGGAAATAAGTTCTTAGCAAATATTCGCGAGACTGACGCCATTATTGAAATTGTGCGTATCTTTGAAGACGAAGACATCATCCATGTGAATGGAAAAATCGACCCTATGAATGATATAGAAGTAATCAATCTAGAATTGATCATGGCTGATTTTCAAACTGTTACTAAAAGAATTGCTAATATAAATAGAGATGTCAAAAGAGGAGATAAACAAGCTCTTATAGAAAATGAAATTTTAATCAAAATTGAAAAAGTTTTGGATGATGGAAAATTTGCTAATACAGTGGAAATAAAGGAAGAAGAAAAAAAGATTGTTAAGGCTTTGAATCTTTTGACTACAAAACCTGTTTTGTATGCTTTTAATAAAAAAATGGGGGGAAAGAATTTAGATGAAATGGATGACCCTCGTTGGATTGAGGTAGAAAAGTTTTTGGAAGAATCAAATTCAAAATATTTAAAAATAGATACTCAAATTGAGCATGAGCTAAAAGATTTACCTGAGGACGAGAGAGGTGAGTATAAACAAACATTAGGTGGGGCTTGTGATGATATTGATGTGCTAATACGAAAAGGTTATGAACTTTTGGATTTAATTACTTTTTTTACTACAGGAGAAGACGAATCCAGAGCTTGGACAACCAAAAGAAATTCAACTGCTCCTATTGCTGGGACAGCTATTCATACTGATTTTAAGGACAAGTTCATTAAAGCTGATGTAATTAATTGGCAGGATTTATTAGATTCTGGTTCTCGAGCTCAAGCCAGAGAAAAGGGATTAATCCGAATTGAAGGAAAGGAATATATAGTTAAAGATGGGGATGTGATTGAATTTAGGATTTAAATTTAATTAGAATTAAGAATTATGAATTAAGTCACCTCATCGGCGACTCGCCGATGAGATGGGATTTAAGAACGACGGGCGACAGCTTCGCTGTCGCCCGTCTTTGCGAGAAAGGTCGATTTTTTAATTTTTTTAAAAATTAAAAAATCGACCTGACGAAGCAATCTCTTTAATAAATTGTTTAATGAATCAATTTGCTATTGTTATTGTATATCCAGAAAAAATGTTGGAAAAAGTAAAAAATTCTGGTAATATTAAAGTACCTATGAAAAGAGAATTTACAGCAGTATATGAAAAACAAGATGGCTGGGTAAGTGCATGGATTGAAGAAATTCCAGGAGTGAATACTCAAGGAAAAACAATGCGTGAAGCCCGAGCTAATTTAAAAGAAGCTTTGAATTTAATTTTAGAAGTTAATAAAAGTTTATCTTTTGGAAAATCTGTTAATACAAAAAGAGAAACTTTCTCGTTGGTTTTGTCTGCTTAAATTATTAAAATGAAAAGAAATAGTTTTATAAAGATTCTTGAAAATAATAATTGTGTTTTATTGAGAGAAGGCTCTAAACATTCTGTTTTCTATAATACTAAAATTGGAAGAACATCAACTGTTCCGAGACATAAAGAGATTAATGATTTTCTTGTTAAAAAAATATGTAGAGATTTGAGTATTAATTTAAAAAATAAATAAAATCCATTGACTTTTTTCTTAGATCATTTAAAATAGTAATATAGATATGATGAATTCAATTATAAAAACAAATACATTCTTTTACTTCTTTACTTTTAAACCAAGTAGGGAGTTATTCTAATGTTAAAATAAATAAAAATAGATTTTAACAAACTCCCGAAAGGGTGTTTTTTTAATTTATTCCTGCCTGCCGGCAGGCAGGTTTAGGGAAATAAATAGGTTTAAATTATTTTTCTAAATATGCGGGCAGACAGGAATAGATTAAAAATAGTTTTTAGTCTATGGATAGTTCTTTGAAATTCTAGATGTAAAATCTAGAATAAATAAATTAACAAAAGGAGAATAAAAATGACTAACAAAGAAGAAAAACCAAACATGGGTGAAAAAGAGAAAAAAGATTATGTTCAGCCAATTGATGCCGATGAAGAGACTTTGAAAAGGGCTCGACGAACCCAACATACCCGAAGTCAGCATCCCTGTTTTTGTTAATTTTTAAAAAAGCGAGCAGGTCTATTTTGGACCTGCTCTTTTTATTTTAATAAAGGAATATTCTTGATATAATAAATGCATTAATAATTAATCTAGTTTTAAATATAAATTCTGCGATTTTCTGCGTTAGATCCGAAAAAATTCGCGATTTTATTTGACGAAGACAAATAAAATATCATGAAAACAAAACAAATATTAAAATGGCCTTTGATTGTCGGAATAGTGATCCTTCTTAATCTATTCTTTTTGTATGCAGTCAAAGTAGCTTATCCTGCTCCTGAATATGATGATTTTTGTAAACAAGAACAAGTAGTTAAAGAATTAACTACAGAAGAATCATGTATAGAAGTTGGAGGACAGTGGAGTGAACATACTGATAGGTTTAAACCTGTTTCTATGTATGAAGGTGAGATTGTTGCTCTAGACAATCAAGGTGGTTATTGTGATCAGCAATACACTTGTCGTCAAGATTACGAAACAGCTCGTGAAGATTATGAAAGAAATGTCTTTATTGCTTTAGTAATTTTCGGAGTAATTTCAGTTGTGATTGGATTTTTTACTATGGGTAAAGAAGTTGTTTCTATAGCTATGACTTTGGGTGGAGTATTATCTTTTATCATTGCTTCAATTAGATATTGGAGTTATGCCAGTGATTGGTTGCATCTAACTATTTTGGGGGTTGCATTAGTAATTTTGATATTGCTTGCCATAAAAAAGTTTACTGAGTAATTAATCCAAATCTGGCACGTAACTTCGTCAATTTCAGAAAAATAAATCTCAACGTATGTTAAATACGTTTCCATTTATTTTTCTTCATTTCCTCGTTTCGTATCCAGATTTAAATTAATTAAATTGAATACAAAAATTCCATCGGCTCACAGGTGAGCCGATCGAATTTTTATATATAATATAAAAAAGCGACAGGAAAATCTGAACTTACCCCAAAAAGTGGACACGAAAGTGTCCGCTTTTTGGGGTACAGTTCAAATCCCGTCGCTTTTTGTGTTGTTTAAACAAGAGATTATTGAAGTTCTTTTATCCCGAGAATGAATACTTCAACTTTTTCTTTATCAGGGAGATGAAGTGACCCTGAAATGAGATTATCAATAAAATAGTGCAACTCATTGTTTTTCCGGGTACGCTCTTGAGGAAGGTCTTTTTTCAAAATTTCAATTTTTTTCAAAAGAGAAAGATAGATATTTTGAAAATCAATGAAACCATCAACAGATCCAAAATTGTCAATGATGACTTTTCTTTGGGTTTCTATTTTACCGATCCCATTTTTAGGAAGAGAAAGAATATCAAGCATCATTTGTAAATATTTTTTTTCTGTTTCTGGTGTGAATAGTTCTTTGTAGATTTTATCAATTCCAAGGAAGAATTCTGTGACCTCTTTTTTGAATTTATTTGCGTTCCAATGATCTAATAAGGATAAAGCTTCCTCAACCAATGGGTGTTCGTCTTTGTTCATTGATTCGTACAAATCATTGACATTTTCGAATGATAGATACATTGAACGAAATTCCTCGTTTTTTCTTATCGCTATAATGTAGTTATAGAAAAAAGATTTGAATATTTTTCCCATTTGTTTATCTCCTGTATTTTTGTTTATATCTAAGTACTCCACTCCTACCTGATAGTAAGATTATTAAAATTATTTACATATGTCAATCAATTATTATTTTTCAGTATGTAATTTATATTACATACTATATAATGTAAATTATGTCAGAATCAAAGATAATTTCTTGGAATATAAACGGTTTAAAATCATGGTCTGAAACAGAAGGGGTTTTTGATTTTTTAAAAAAAGAAAATCCTGATATTTTTTGTATTCAAGAAACAAGAACCTCTGTGGATAAACTGGAATCTGAATATAATAATATTTGTCCTGAGTTTCCTTTTCAGTATTATCATTTCGGAGAAAGAAAGGGTTATTCAGGTACAGCGATTTTTTCTAAAATAAGACCTCTTAATATTATTTTTGGAATTGAAAATTCAGAAGGGGAAATGATTGATAAAGAGGGTAGAGTGATAACTCTTGAGTATGATAGCTTCTTTATAATAAATGTTTATACACCTAATTCAAAATACAATGTTCAGACCTCTGGTGCTGATAGACTTGATTATAGAGTAAATGTTTGGGATACATCTTTTTTGAATCACTTAAAAAGTTTAAAAGAAAAAGAGAAAGAAATCATTGTTTGTGGAGATATGAATGTTTTAGAAAGAGATATTGATCTTCAGAATTATGAATTTTATTTTAGAGAAAATCCTGGGTTTCGAGATAAAGTCCTTAAAGAAAGAAAAAGTTTTTTTAGGTTTTTGGGGTTGGGGTTGGTAGATATTTACAGAAAACTTTATCCAGATAAAATAGCTTTTTCTTGGGTGGGACCACTGGCTTTGTCTTTACCAAGTACAAGGCTAGATTATTTTTTACTTTCTCCAAAAATAGAAGAAACTACAGAGGATGTCAAAATAATAAATAAACAAAACGGCTCAGATCATTTTCCTATTAGTTTAATTTTGGATAAAAAATTAACTAAAAATATTTGCATCGAAGGAGAATCAGAAAAAATATGTTTTCCTGCAAAAAATGAAATTCAAAATTCTTTGTTTTAATTAAATAACTGTGGGGGTGCTACCCCCACAGTTATTTAATTTAAAGGCTATTTTCTGATTGCTTTAATTGTGGTAAAATGTTTTCTATTGATGTATATTTAAGAAAAGACATAAAGACATAATTATGAAAAAATACGATCATAAAAAAATAGAGAAGAAATGGCAAGCTCAATGGGAGAAAGATGGAGTTGTTAAGATAGATAAAGACGACCAATCTAAAGAAAAATTTTATATGTTGGATATGTTTCCTTATCCTTCTGGAGATGGTTTACATATGGGTCATACAGAATCCTATACTGCTTCTGATGTGTTTTATCGTTTTAAGAAAATGAATGGGTTTAATGTATTACATCCACAAGGGTTTGATTCTTTTGGTTTACCTGCAGAGAATTACGCTATCAAGACAGGGATTCATCCCCTTGAGACGACTCAACAAAATATTGCTACATATATTTCTCAGATGAAGTCTTTGGGTTTGAATTATGATTTTGATGAAAAGGTTGTTACTTCAGAACCAGAATATTATAGATGGACACAATGGTTGTTTGGGAAGTTTTTTGAAAACGATTTAGTTTATAAAAAAACTTCTAAAATTAATTGGTGTGAATCTTGCCAGACTGGTATTGCTAATGAGCAAGTAGTCGGAGGAGAATGTGAAAGATGTGGGACTCAAATCGTATTAAAAGAAATTCCTGGGTGGTTTTTTAAAATCACTAATTTTGCTGATGCTCTGATTGATGATTTAGAAAAAGTAGATTGGCCAGAACACACTAAGAAAAACCAAATTAATTGGATTGGAAAATCTGAAGGTGCGGAAATAAATTTCCTAGTCAAAAGTCAAAAGTCAAAAGTCGAAAGTAAAATTAAAGTTTTTACTACTCGACCAGATACTTTGTTTGGAGCAACCTATATGGTTTTGGCTCCTGAACATAATTTAGTACAGGAATTAAAAGAACAAATTACCAATTGGGACAAGGTGGAAAAATATATATCTGATACTCAAAGAAAATCTGAAATGGACAGAATAGAAGGGAAAGAAAAAACAGGGGTAAAGCTGGAAGGAGTAATGGCTATTAATCCAGCTAACAAGCAAGAGATCCCTGTATTCATCGCAGATTATGTACTGGCTGGATATGGAACAGGAGCGATTATGGCTGTCCCTGCTCATGATGAGAGAGATTTTGAATTTGCGACTAAATTTGGCATAGATGTAAAAGAAGTCATTGCACCTTACCTTGAGGTTAGAGGAGAATTTGCAGTTAGAGAGGATAATAAAACTGTAAAAAGAAATGTTGTGACTGCTATTGTGAAAGATCCAAAAGCAGATAAATTTTTAATGCTAAAGAACTTATCAGGTAATTTTTTCGTAATTGGTGGTGTTGAGGGAGATGATTTTGTTGAAGAAGCGAAAAGAGAAGTTTTAGAAGAAACTGGTTATAAGAATTTAGAATTTATAAAACAAATAGGAGGAGAATTGCATAATCTTGTTTTTGCTAAGCATAAAGACGAAAATAGATATGGTATAAACAAATGTTTATATTTTGAACTTAAAAATGAAGAAAAAGATGAGATAGTAAAAGAAGAATTAATCAAACATAAATCTTTGTGGGTGACTAAAGAAGAAGTTAATAAATTTTTGAACCAAGAAAACCAAATTTATTATTGGAAAATTTTTAATGAAGGTGAGTCAGTTTACATAGGTTCTGGTAAGTTAATTAATTCAAGAGAATTCGATGGACTAGATTCAGAAGAAGCTAAACAAAAAATTACTGAATTTGTAGGAGGAGAATTAACTACGAATTATCGCCTACGAGATTGGTCAATTTCTAGACAGAGATATTGGGGTTGTCCTATTCCGATTGTTTATTCACCTGAGGGAGAGGCTCAATTAATTCCCGAAGAACATCTTCCTTGGGTTTTACCTGTGGATGTGGATTTCAAACCAACAGGAACTTCTCCTTTGGCTGATTCAAAAGAATTAAAGGAAAGGACTGAAAAAATATTTGGAAAAGGTTGGACTCCTGAATTTGACACTATGGATACTTTTGTGGATTCTTCTTGGTATTATCTACGATATCCCGATGTTCATAATGATAAAGAATTCTGTTCAGAATCTAGAAAAAAATATTGGTTACCAGTTGATTTATATATTGGAGGAGCTGAACATACTTATATGCATCTTTTGTTTTCTCGTTTTTTTGTGAAGGCTATGAAGAAAATTGGTTTATTGGATTTTGATGAACCTTTTATGAAATTAAGACATCAAGGAATGGTGCTTGATTCAAAGGGTAAGAAAATGTCTAAATCAAAAGGGAATGTAATCAACCCTAATGACATGGTAGAGAGATTTGGAGCTGACTCTGTGCGAGCTTATATGTTATTCGCTGCTCCTTTGGAAGATGAAGTAATGTGGAACGAGGATAATATCGTGGGGGTTTACCGTTTCTTAGAAAAGATCTTTAAATATACAAATGAATGGGTAACTTTTAATAGAGATAATGAAAAAATAAATTTAAACAAGGAAATTGATTCTATACTTCATAAGACTATAAAAAAAGTTTCAGAAGATATCGAAAATTTAAAATATAATACAGCTGTATCTAGTTTGATGATCTTTGTTAATAAAATAAGAGAACAACGAGGAGATACAAGTGAAAATCAATTAATGACTTTATTTCAACTTGAAACATTCTTAAAAATTTTAGCTCCTTTTGCTCCACATATTACCGAAGAAATCTGGGAGAATTTAGGAAATGAAAAATCTATTCATTTAGAGGAATGGCCGAAATATGATGAGAAATTAGCTCAAGATGAAAAGCATTTGATCGCTATTCAAATAAACGGAAAAGTGCGTTCTGAAATTGAAATTGAAGATGGAGAAGATGAAGAAAGTATTAAAAATAGAGCTTTAGAAGATGAAAGGGTAAAAAAATGGTTAGAGGAAAAAGAAGTGAAAAAAGCCATATATATTAAAAATAGGTTGTTGAATTTAGTAATTTAAAATTCCTTGACTTTTTATCTAAATAATGATAAAAATGTATACAAGTGAACAACCTACTAAGGTTGTTTTAATAAAAAAATGATAACTTTTAATTCAAAAGAATTAGTTCAAAACTTCCTTTCAGAACTTCCTGAAAGATCACAAGAAATCTTAATTGGAAGATATGGTCTTGGTAATTCTGTTAAGAAACATACTTTGGAAGCTATTGGACAAAAATATGGAATTACTCGAGAAAGAGTAAGACAAATAGAAAACCACTCAATTAAGAATATTATAAAATCAGATTCTTTTAGTAATTCAGAAAAATATTTCAATGAATTATTGGAAATAATAGAAAGTATAGGAGGTATTGCAGCTGAAAAACATTTATTAGAACATTTATCTAATGATAATTCTGAACAAAATCATATTCATTTTTTGTTTGTAGTTGGAAATCCTTTTTATAAAGAAAAAGGAGATAATAATTTTGATACTAGATGGTATACAGATAAAAAACTAGCTATAGAAGTAATAAAAGCTTTAGAAAATGTTCACAATCAATTTGAAGGAGATCAATTAGTTACTGAATCAGAATTATTAGAAATAGTTCGTAGAGAGGCTAGAAAGATTAAAGCTAGAAAAGAAATAAACGATGAACAAATCAAAAAATGGTTAACTATTTCAAAGGTAATTAACTCAAATCCTTTTGGAGAATGGGGACTGGTAACTTCTCAAAATATAAAAATAAGAGGAATAAGATCATATGCTTATTTAGTTGTTAGACAAAATGGTTCTCCAATGCACTTTAAAGAAGTAGCTAAAAAAATAAACGAACATTTTGGAAAGAATGTACATACAGCGACTTGTCATAATGAGTTAATCAAAGATCAAAGATTCGTTTTGGTGGGAAGAGGAATGTACGCTTTGTCAGAATGGGGATATTCACAAGGAATCGTAAGAGACGTTGTAATGGATATTCTAAAGAAAAAAGGAAGAATGACTAAAGAAGAAGTAGTTGAAGGAGTATTGAAAGAAAGATATGTTAAAGAAAATACAGTTATTGTCAACCTACAAAATTCAGATTTTTTCAAAAAGCACAAAGACGGAACCTATTCAGTGCTTTAGTAGGTTAGGTAAACTTAGTTTTTAGGAAGGACGGTCGCTAAAGCGACCGTCCTTTTTCTAATAAGTCTAAAATATAATATTGAATTGGTTGAGTTGCTTATCTTGACATTGTTGGACTAAAAAAAGATTAAAGAGCTCAATCCTCCTTGTCGATGGATAAACGACTTGAGCTGGTAGAAAAAATAAAAATAGGGGTTTTTCGTTTACGAATTTTACAGAGTAAAATTCGTCTCTAATTCCCTAATTCCTATAACCTAATTTCCAAAACAAAGTTATCTACATTCTTACTGATTAAAAAATGATTTTATAGTAAAATATAGAGATATGATAGAAGCTTTTGCTAATATGTTTCCGATAGTTTATCGGAGTTTAATTATAGACGCTGTAAATTACCTTTACTTATTTATGCCTATTTGGCTACCTTTTTTCTTGGTTTATTGGTTATGGAGTAAATGGATAGATTATGTTACAACTGCCTTTGCCAACAAACAGGATTATAAATTATTAGAAATTAAACTACCTAATGAAATCAAGAAAACCCCTCTAGCTATGGAATTGTTTTTGAATGCCTTATTCCAACCCGGAGGAGAAGGAACTTGGTATGATAGGTTTGTCCTGGGAAAGTCTAGAGCAAAATTTTCTTTGGAAATGGTTTCATTAGAGGGGCAAGTTAAGTTTTTCATATGGACTCGTGGATTTTGGAAGGATTTAATAGAAGCTCAGATTTATGCTCAATATCCAGATGTGGAAATAACAGAAGTACCGAATTATACTTCTTTTGTTCAGTTTGACCCCACTGTTTTATCTATGTTCGGAGGTGAATTTAAATTAACAAAAGATGACTTTTACCCAATTAAAACCTATATTGATTATGATATGGAATCTAAGGGTGTTAAAGAAGAAGAAAAAATCGACCCTATCACACCTATCGTAGAATTTTTAGGTTCTATAGGGCAAGGTCAACAAGTCTGGATACAAATTGTTGTAAAGGCTCACAAGAAAGAAAGAAGAAAGAAATTAACATGGGGCGAGCGTTGGGAGAAAAAAGCTTGGTCTGACGTTGAAGATTGGAGAGGTCAATCAAAGGAGGAAATTAAAAAGTTGATACTAGAGGCTACAAAAGGGGAAGATGGAACAACTACAAGAATGATGACTAAAGGTGAGGGAGCCGTGATTGCTGCCATTGAAAGGTCTGTTTCTAAACTGAGTTTCGATTGTAATATTCGCGCTATGTATTTAGCAGAAAAAGATAAATTCAATGGTATTAATATTAGTGCTTTAATGGGAACACTTAAACAATTTAGTTCTAATGAATTGAATGGTTTTAAACCTGCTAAAGTAACAGCATTTGATTATCCTTGGCAGGATTATAAAGGAATCCGAGCTAACAAAATGAAAAAAGACATGTTTAATGAATACAAAAGAAGAGCCTTTTCTGAAGATTATGGAGCTTTTGTTTTGAATACTGAAGAGTTAGCCACTATTTACCATTTCCCTGGAGGGGTGGCTCAAACACCTACATTCGAAAGGTTATTATCAAAGAAAGCCGAAGCCCCGTTCAATTTACCGATCTAATTTTCTTTAGAAAATTAAGTCTGCATTGGAACGCAGGATTAGAGAATTAATAAAATAAAATCAGAAAGAACCCTAGAGAGGTTTTCGAGTAATTTAAATCATGCTAAATTTAAAAAATTACAACTTAAACAATTACAACCTGAGAAATTTGAAAGTTGTTGCTAAGGACATATTAGGAAAAATAGCTTTTTTAATTAGAGCTATTTATTATAGACTCCGTTTTCGTTTTCCTAGATTAACTAAACAAAGAATGAAGTATATCTTAGCAGGGATTTTTATTATTTTTATTTTTTATCAGACTTTATTATCCGCACCAAATAATTTCCCAGTAGGAACAATTATTTCAATTGAGAGGGGTATGACTCTGTCTCAAATTTCTGAATTTTTGAAAGAGGAAAAAATTATTAAATCATCAAATATGTTCGAAATTTTTTCTATGTTATTAATGAATGAAAGAGGGGTAATGGCGGGAGATTATTATTTCGAAAAGGATTATTCTGTTATAAGAATTGTATGGAGAACTATTAGTGGCAAGTTTGGGATATCTCCTACTAGAGTGGTTATTATAGAAGGATTTACTATTTTTGATATAGCAGAAACTTTAAAGTATAAATTCCCCAAATTTGATAGTAAAAGATTTCTTAAATTAGCGGAAAAAGAAGAGGGTTATTTATTTCCCGATACTTATTATTTTTTACCTAATGTCACTCCTGAGTCAGTTATAAAGACAATGAAGGAAAACTTTTATTTTAGAATAAAAGAGCTTATGTCTGAAATAGAAGACTTTGATAAACCCTTAGAGGAAGTCGTAATAATGGCATCTCTCCTAGAAAAAGAAGCTAGAACATTGAAATCGAAACAAATGATAGCAGGTATTTTATGGAAAAGGATTGATATAGGAATGGCTCTACAAGTAGATGCTGTATTCCCTTATATAATCGGAAAAAATACTTATGAGCTTACCCGTGAGGAGTTAAAAACAGAATCACCATATAATACTTATGTTAATAAAGGTTTGCCCATTGGTCCTATTGCTAATCCAAGTATTTATTCATTATTAGGGGCAGTGACTCCTATTGAATCAGATTATTTATTCTATTTATCAGATAGGGCTGGAAATATGTACTATTCTGAAGATTACGAACAACATTTAAAATATAAGAAAATTCATGTAGATTAAATAAAAAACACTTGGATTTTAATCTAAGTGTTTTTTAAAAATTATTTAACTGACAGAGTTGATTTTCTCTCTTTATCTACTTTAGGGAGATTCAGAATTAACAGACCGTGTTTTTCTATTGCTGTTGAACGGTCAATATCCACTTCTGTTGGTAATTTGATTGTTCTAGAAAAAGAACCCCAATAAAGTTCTTGTTGATGATAGGATTCTTTATTTATTTCTCTTTCCTCGTGGCGAGAACCTCTTACAGTTACCGTATCTCTGGTTATAGTTATATCTAAATCATCCGGTTTTACTCCAGCCACCATAGTTTTGAGAACCAAGGCATCTCCTTCATCAATAACATCAAAAGCTAATTCACCGTCTTTTTCTTCTTCTGTTAATTGAGAAAAATCACTATTCGGATTATCAAGATCTAAAATATCATCAACTTCGTCATTGATATTGTTTGTGGCTGTTAATTTTTCAAAAAAAGATTTCATATAGATTAGTCGAAAGTCCATAAAGCCCATAAAGTCGAAAGTCAAAAATTTTACTTTGTAAAATTTAATTAATTTTTTACTATTGTTCTTTATTTTACTTTTATTAATTAATAATTAGATATATTTTAATTTTGAATGATTCTTCTTTTCATATGTTTAACCTTTTCTAATAGAAGAATCATTATAATAATAGCTACCCAAATAGCTAGGAAGACTACAAAAATTCCGCTTCCACTCTTTATTATAAAAAAATTAAAAAATGTATGCAATGTTATAGATAGGATAAGACCAAATAGTAAAAATCTTTTCTTAAGAACTTTTCTCTTGTAAAAAGAAAGAGCTATGAATAATCCAATAACTCCTGAACAAAGAGTATGTAATAAAGTGGCTCCAATGAAACGCATATTTCCAACCAAAAGAACTCTTGTTAAGTCAGCTCCGCCTGTTTTTATAGCACTAATTAAGAATAATGAATTTTCCAAAGCAGCAAATCCTAAAGCCACAGTAATTAAATAGATAACCGCATCAATAGGCTCGTCCATATATTTTTTAGTTAAAGCACTAAAATATGCCCCAAAATATTTGAATATTTCTTCTGCCGAAGCTAAAACACCAATAGCTAATAGACCAGACCCAGGAACTAATTGACTAAGAAACTCTTCTGCCGGCAAAACTAATATAGCTGAAAATATTCCAAAAATAAATGAATAAGCTATATATTTTTTAGGTTCAGGATGAAGTTTGTCTTCTTTTAACCAAAATAAAAGCCAGAAAATTGTTGGTAAAATTCCTCCTAAAAATGCATATAAAATGAGGTTATTATTCATGTAACTTTAGCTTTTTATAGAG
Source organism: Patescibacteria group bacterium (assembly GCA_018817595.1). GTDB lineage: Bacteria > Patescibacteriota > Minisyncoccia > Phycocordibacterales > UBA12079 > JAHITU01. The sequence continues at coordinate 16,927 of JAHITU010000018.1, read as the reverse complement.
ATTGAGGCCAACGCTCAATTAATAATAATTTTTTATTTTGAATCGGTAAACTAGACCAAATTTCTTCTGTAATAAATGGCATAAAAGGGTGTAATACTTTTAATGTTTTTTGCAAAATATCAAATATCATTAATTGAGTTTCTGTACTTTCAATTGTTTCTTTAATTGATTCTATTATTTTATCAGCCAACTCATGCCAAGCATAGTGATAAATCTTTTCACTTGCAAGATGAAAACGATGGTTTTCCATATCTTCTGTTATTTCAGAAATAATTTTTTCTAGGTTTAATAATTCGGGTTTAGAATTTCGTAAACTTTTGATTTTCTCAGAATCTAAATCAACTTCTTCTAAGTCTTTGGTGTTATCTAAAACAAATCTAGTTATATTCCAAAGTTTGTTGGCAAATTTTTTGTAAGCTCGAATTTTATCCTCTGATAAGTTCATATCAGTTCCAGGAGCATTTCCAACTAAAAGAGCCATCCGCAAAGCATCTGTTCCGTATTGATCACTGATAGTAATAGGGTTAATAACATTTCCTTTTGATTTGGACATTTTTTTACCCCTACCATCACGAACCATCCCATGCAAATACACAGTTTTAAAAGGAACTTTACCAGTTCGATAAATTCCGAACATAATCATTCTAGCTACCCAGAAAAATATGATATCATGACCAGTTTCCATAACATCAGTAGGGTAGAATTCTTGAAAATCTTTTTCTTCAGGAAAATTAAGAGTAGCAAAAGGCCATTGCCCTGATGAAAACCAAGTGTCAAAGGTATCAGTATCTTGTTTTACTTTTCCTCCACATTTAGAACATTTAGTAATAGTATCATCTAAGTCAACTATACCTTCTCCGCACTCATCACATATTTTAGCTGGTATAGGAATTCCCCAAATAATTTGTCGAGAAATATTCCAGTCGTGAATATTCTCCATCCAATGTTTAAAAATTCTTTCGTGTCTTTCTGTTACAAATTTTACTTCGCCTCTCTCTACAGCTTCTAAGGCTTTTTGGGCTAAAGGTTTCATATTAATAAACCACTGAGATTTTACTTGGGGCTCGATTGGTCTATTACATTTATAACAAACCTTAACATTGTGTTTAAAGTTTTCCTCCACTTTTATTAATAAACCTTTTTCATCTAATTTTTTAACAATTTCTTCACGAGCGACTGTAATATTTTTTCCTTCAAATTCTGGTCCTGCGATAGGTAAAAGTTTCCCATAGAAATCAATAACAGGTTCATAGTCTAAATTATGTCTTTTAGCGATTTCAAAATCAGTAGCATCATGCCAAGGTGTGATAGTCATTGCTCCTGTCCCAAATTCCATATCAATGGCTTCATCTTTGATAATTATGGCTGTAATCGGCCCATTTATCCACTCTAAGTCTATTTTTTGTCCATGTTTATATTCCTTATATCTTTCATCATTTGGGTGCATTACAACATATTTATCCCCAAATTTTGTTTCGGGACGAGTAGTTCCTATTTGGAAAGGACCGTATTGAAAAGTATAAAATTTATCTTCTTTTTCTTCAGAATCTGTTTCCAATTCAGAAAGGGAAGTTTGATGTTTGGAACACCAATTAACCAGTCTTTCTCCACGATAAAGTAAACCGTCACTTGAGAGTTGTCTAAAAGTTTCGTGAACTGTTTTTATAATTTTAGGTTCAAGAGTGAATCTTTCTCGAGACCAATCACAAGATGCTCCAAGAGAACGAATTTGTCCTTCCATAAAAGATTTATTGTCCAGAGTGAATTGCATTATTTCATCATATAATTCTTTTGGATCCATTTTAAAACGAGAGCGACCCTCTTTTTCTAATTTTTTTTCGTAAACTACTTGGGTTTCAAAACCAGCATGATCTGCTCCGGGAACCCAAAGAGCTTTAAAACCTTGCATTCTTTTGAAACGAATCATTAAATCTTCAAGAGCAATAAAAAGAGAATGTCCTGCGTGGAGGGAACCATTAGCGTTGGGCGGCGGCATAATGATAGTAAAAGGATTTTTATGTCTTTCTGGTAAATTATCAGGATTAAAAAATCCACTTTCTTCCCAAAGTGAATATATTTTTTTCTCAGTTTCTTGCGGGTTATAAGGTTTTTCGAATTTTTCTGTCATGAAATATGTATTAAGTATTATGTATTTAATATTTAGTATTTTGTATACGGATTTTGCTTCGCAAAATCCTTCCACGAAAATCTTTGATTTTCGTAACTATTTGTCTTGGACAAATCGTCTTTGCGGACGAAACGCAGTGGAGCGAAGCAATCCAGATTTTCAAAATATTTCTATCTTTCAATAATATCACATAAATTTCATAATTTCTAACAATTTAAATTGATTTTTTACAATTTTTTGTTAATATATTAATTAGTGTTTCTTTTTTAAATCTTTCAATTTAAAGGAGGGAATTAATGAGAAAAAGAATAAGAAGTCTTTGGGAAAAATATTCGGATTGGGTAGTTTACCCACTTATTTTTATCTATTTTTGTGTGTGTATTTATTACCAACATTAATTTACACAGTTTAACAGTTTATTTGAATGTTAAAACTTCTGTTCCTCTCAAATTTCACTTCTTCGGGGCCGATTGCATTTAGTAATTGGCCTTTTCTCTTGTTTTTTGTATTTGTTTTATATATAGTGAAATTAGAAAAAGAATGTTAATTTAAAATATGGGGGTGAAAAAATGAAAGAATCAAAAATTTCTTTTTCTGATTTAGAAGAAAAATCAGAAAATGGTTTAGCCATTACGGCTATGTTGATGGTTGTGGCTGTTTTAGGATTAATTCTTTGGTGTCTTTTTCCTAAATTCTTTTTTATTTTAACTGTCGTTCTTTGTCTTATTTTTTTCTTTCGGTATCTGTTTTCTAAAATTTACCAAAGGAAATTGAGATGACATTGGTAATGATATTGGTATTGCATATTTTCTTTTATATTCTATTTGTTGAATATAGAAAAAAAGAAGATGTTGCTATGCAAATCTTTTGTGCTCTTGTATATTCTATATTTTGGGTAATTATGTTTTCAGGGGATATTCTCTTCTTGATAATTATGTTTTTTGTTTTTAATTTTTTTTATTTTCATTGTGGATAACATAATAGAAATGATTAGTTTTAAATAAAACCGGTGTTGCTGTGGTTTTCCAGCAACACCTTTTTTGTTGTAATTTTTAAATATTTAAGTATGATAAGAATTAGAAAAAGAATGTTAATTTAAAATATGAGGTGTAAAGATGTATATAAGAAGAAGATTTTCTAAAACTTTTATAAATAAAATAAGTTTTATATTGCCTCTGGAGACGGTTATTTCTGGAGAGGGGGTTGAACTTTTACCGAAAGGAAAAGAGTTAATCACTCTATGTCCATTCCATAAAGAAATTAATGCTTCTTTTACTGTTGTTCCTCACAAACAAATATATCGTTGTTTTGGATGTGGTGAATCAGGAGGAATTTTTTCCTTTATTATGAAATATAAAGGATTAGATTTTATTGATACTGTTATCTATTTATGTGAGGAATATGGAATCTCTTATCCTAAACATAAACAACGTAAAAGAAAAAAGAGGAGGAACGAAAAAAATCCGCTCCCCCTCAAAGAATAGGGAATCCAGTATATAAAAATACAATTCCCCATAATCAACAAAGGAAATAGTTGAGTCTAAACTCTTCTACCCCAGACTGCTTGTCTGATTTTTCAAGTCAAGCTGTTGAACGTATTATAACGATTTTCTTTTAAAACACAAATAAATTTGGAGGGTAATGTGAAGAAAATAGATAAAACTTTTTAGGAGAATTTATTCCTCCTCGAGAAATAAACCGGTTTAGAGTTTTAAAAGTTTTAATTTGTGGCTTGATGTTTTTTTATTTATTTTTTAAAGTTTTTTAATTTAAATTTTGAAATAGGATAATTTATGGAGATAATAACAGTAAAACAATTAAAGAAGGAATTTAAAATAGATACAGATTCAGAGGTTTGTGAAAAATGTGGAGGTCTTATTGAATTTACTCCTCATGCTATGAATTCATTGATAGGGACTTGCCAGAAATGTGGAACAACTTATCCATGGCTTAATTTAAAAGAGAAGAAAAAATGATTAAAGCTTTAAGTTCCCCTCAGCCTTTAGTCCATCAAGGTCAGTTGCTTCTAGTAACTGACCTTTTTTACTTGTATTTTTGTGTATTTGTATGTATAGTGTGAATAGGTGTTAATTTATTTTTAGGAGGAAGAATAAGTGTAGATAATAAAAAACATTTTAAAGAAGTGAGTGGTGATCAATGTTATTGTGATAGATGTTGTATTAAAAGAACTCTTCCTTTTGTTATTTGTTTTTCCAAAGAGATGGCAAAGGATGCTTCTAAAAGAGCCAATAGATTAATTGAATCGTCAGAACCATGCCCAAAAAATATTAAATCTTAAAGCCTAAGGTTTCCATCGGCCCTCAATCCTTCAAGGTCGGTTGCTTTTAGCAACTGACCTTTTTCTTTTTGCTTTAGATATTCAAAATAACCAGCAATGCCAATCATTACTGAATTATCAGTAGAAAGTTCTTTTTCGGGGATCAACACCTTTATATCTGATTCTTTTTCCAAATTTTTGAATGATTCACGAATGTGGTTGTTGGCTGTAACTCCGCCACCTAATATTAAGGTTTTGGCTCCGTATTTTTCAATTGCTTTTTGAGTTTTCTTTATTAAGATCTCGGTGACAGCTTTTTCAAATTCAAGAGCAATTTGTTGTTTAATTTCTTGAGGCAGTTCTATTTCATTAGAATGTTTTTTCAAACTTTCATCTTGAATTTGTAAAGACGGATTTTGCTTCGCAAAATCCGTTGACGAAGAAATTTTTTCTTCATACGAACGAGATTTATCTCGTTCGTCTTCGCGAGCAACAGCGACGCGATCCAGAGATTCATTGCTTAACTCTTTTTTGATATTTTTAATTAAATAAAGAACAGAAGTTTTTAATCCTGAAAAAGAAAAATCAAAATCATCTGTATTAATCATCGGTCTCGGCAATTTTATATTTTCGTAGTCGGAGTACGAGTTCGTAGTCGGAGTACGAATTTCTCGTTGGAGTTGGGCGAGTTTAGAAATTTCAGGCCCCCCTGGATAGGGTAGGTCCATCATTCTGGCCACCTTATCAAAAGCTTCACCTACTGCATCGTCTCGAGTTTGTCCTATTTTTTCATAAGACCCTATTTTATTCATTAAAATTAATTCAGTATGACCGCCAGAAACAAGTAATCCAATAGCAGGGAATTTAATTTCTTCTGATTCAGAATTCCCGAGTGAAGCGAGTAAATGTCCTTCCATATGATTAACAGGAATTAAGGGTTTGTCCCAAACAAGGCTCAAAGCTTTGGCAAAATTAATCCCAACCCACAAAGCTGGTTCAAGCCCTGGGCCTTGGGTAACTGCAATAGCGTCAATTTCAGGGATTTCAATAGTAGGAATATATTCCATAAATAATTTAAGTAATTCAGGTTCTCTTTCCAAAATCTCCTCAACTTTTTCCACTTGGACACCCGGTGTCCAAGTATCTTTTGACTTGGCAGTTGAATTGCCAAGTTTTGCATCGGTTAGGGTTTTGCGGAGGATGGGGATCAGGTTTTTGGAATGTTCTCTTTTTGCCAAAGCTGGGAAAACCCCACCGTATTCTTTATGGATTTCAATTTGAGAGATTAGATTGTCTGCTAGAATTTTGAAAGTAACATTATTAAATTCACCTTGCTTGTCAGCAGGTAGGCTCTCAGCTTCTAAAATACTGATTGCAGACTCATCACAACTTGTTTCGATTGATAGGATTTTCATATAATATTATACATTAATATGTTATTATATAATATATTAATGTATAATAATAATTATTAATTTATAATTTAAAAATATGATCAAAAATATATTAAGATTTAATAAACTTTCAAAAATTATATTTTTTGCGATTTTTACATCTTTAATCTTTGGAATAATTGGGTATCCGTTTTATCAGTTTATTTTTTATAATGTTTTTGGTTTATATTCTTCTTTTTGTATAGGATCTAATTGTTTTGGACAAGTAGGGGAGGTTCTTGGTTGGATAATTGGGCCTTTAATTACAGCTTTATTTTTATCCACGGTTTTTTATTTTTTTAATTTAGAAGAAGATTTAAAAATTAAAAAAAATAAGAGTAAGATTTTCTTCCTTATTTCAGTAACTTCAGGTTATTCATTTCTAATAATATTGTTTATTTCAATGATGATAGTTTTTTCTTCTGTTCCTTTTGGTTTATAAAGAAAGTATATTTATTTACAAATTAAGTACTCGAAATTGAAAATTTTTCTTAATTGTAAAGAGGTAATAAAAAAGTTTAATTAAAAAGTTTTAATTATCATTTCGTCGTAATTTGTTTCGATTGATAGGATTTTCGTGGTATACTATAGTAGTAATATATATTTATTTAAAATGATATTAATATATATAATTATTAATAAATAATTAAAGATAATTATGAAGATACTAAAAATATTCAATATTCTGTTTTTGGTTCCTGTAATTCTTTTTGTAGGAACATTATTAATGAGTTTATTTTTTGGTTGTACAATAAGTGGAAGTGATATGATCGTTCGTTGCAATTTAAGAGCTATTGAACCAATAATAACTTTACTTTTCCCAATAATGTCATTTTTAAAATTTAGTGGGATTATTTGGTTTACTCCCGCTTTAATTATTGCGATTATTTCTTTTAAAAAAGATTTTAATGAAATAAAAATAAATAATTTACCCCTTAAACTTTTATTTAAAAGAATTTCTTTGTACTCAACGTTAATTTTTTTGTTATTATTTATTTCTGTGTTTCTCCCCTTATTATTTTTTTTAATAAGGTTAATTGGTAGTTTATAGTTATTATTCATTTTTTAATTTGTGACCCTATCGGGAATCAGTCACGAATCACTAAGTAAAATTTTTCGCAAGCTCAAATTTTACAAAGTGTTCTCGACCTCGTCTCAGAAAATTTCGGATTTTCTTTTGACCTTCGATTATATCCATAGGAGATTCACTAGAATTAAAAAATAACAGTCAAAAAGACTGTTATTTTTAGTTGGGTTAATTGAGTGCCTCACACACTAAGTTTACTTGTGTCCCGAATCACTAAATATATTTCCTCGCCTTTGGCTCGAAATCTATTAAGTGTTCGTGACCTCGGCTCAGCTTTTTTACTCCCTAGTGGGTTGTAAAAATAGGCTTCCGCCTTCACAAAACTAAAAAAGTAAAGCAGTCTTACTTTTTTTAACGTTTTGTGACCCTACCGGGAATCGAACCCGGATTGCCGGCTTGAAAAGCCGATGTCCTAACCGTTAGACGATAGGGCCATTGTTTGTATATTATATTATAAATTAACTTTGTCTAGTCTTTTTATTTAGACATCGGCTTTTACAAAGCCTTAGCCTATCACCTCGTAAACATCGGTGATTTTCTCGCTATCGCTCGAAACCGGATTAAAAGCAAAGCAGTTTGCTTTTAATTCCAATAACCGTTAGACGATAGGGCCATTATAAATTAGTCAAAAGTCTATAAAGACTAAAGTCTAAAGTCGAAAGTCGAAAGTCGAAAGTAAAAATTTGCTTTGCAAATTTTCCTAAAAACCTAACAACTAACTGCTAATAACCTAAAGTATTATACCAGTTTTTGTCAAAAATGCAAAAAAATGGTAGATTTAAATAGATGGAAGTGTGGCTGAGTGGTTGAAGGCACTGCTTTCGAAAAGCAGCATGCGGGAAACCGTATCAGGGGTTCAAATCCTCTCACTTCCGCATAAATTATGAAAACTTATAAAGCTATTTCTCTAAAACAACCCTACGCAAATTTAGTTTGTGAAGGAAAGAAAACTATTGAAACTCGGACTTGGGATACGAAGTATAGAGGGGATTTAGTAATATGTTCACCACAAAATCCTAAAATAGAACCCTACGGAAAAGCTTTATGTATCGTAGAAGTTTTTGACACTGAACCAATGCAAAAGAAACATGAGAAAAAAGCTTGTGTGAAAGTATACCCGAAGGCTCAAGCTAGGCACCTAAGAAATATAAGAAAGATAAACCCACCAATCCCAGTCAAAGGACAATTATCTATTTTTAATGTAAAATTGGATATATAGACCTTTACAAATATAAACAAATACTGTATTATGTTTAAAGGTTGTTTCATTTTCATTCCTTTTATTTTATTAAATTTTATTTAGGAGGTTACTATGGCACATTTGCACAGAAATATGGAGTCTGGGATGTGGAAATTTCGGGATAAAATTAAACCCGAAGAATTGGTAAAAATCGCAAAAAAATGGGCTGAAGAACAGCCTAAGAATTACACCGATTTGTATGTTCGTCGGTGTTCAAAAAATCAGCTTGGCATTGGTTTCAAATATGCCAGAAATGACAAAGAAACCTCAGAACAATTTTTTGAAAGGGTTTCTGACTCGTTACGAAGGCAATTTGGCAATGATTTTGTAGGATGGGATATCTCAAATGAAATATGGGTGATTAAACAAAAAGCTCATCCATGGTTAAACAAATAGAAACAAGCTCTCCTCCGATAACTTTTAGTTTAAGTTATCGGGGGTGTTTTTATTTTATTTTTGTTATAATAAAAGCATGCAGAATTCAAAAACATATTCAAAAATGAATAAAAACAATACAGCATTATTAGTTATTGATGTTGTAAATAGTTGTGCTCATGAAGAATGTGAGACTCCTGAATGGGGTATAACTTTTTCTAAAATAAGAAAGATGATTCCTAAATTAAATAATTTCATCGAGGAATTTAGAGAAAAAGTAGGTGGGAAAGTTGCTTTTGTTAATATAACTCCATGGAACAAAGAAAACTTACGAGATAATATAAATGAATTATACACAGATCCGGAAGTTACATATTACTCAGACGATGATTCTGGTTTTGATGAAAAATTTCATACAGTTAAACCAAAGGAAAACGATTTAATCATTACAAAAAATACTTACGATGCTTTTTCTCAAACAGAGCTAGAAGAAGAATTAAGAAGAAAAGAGATTCAGTATTTGGTGGTTACTGGTATTTTTACGGAAGGATGTGTTCTTTCTACTATAGCGGTTGGTTTTTCTAAAGGATTTAATTTTGTGATGTTAAAAGATTTGATAGAAACCGCTGATAGTGAAGAAAGACAGAGACTTTCAGAAGATATAAAGAATAGAATTTTTCCTTTTCAATATGGAAAGACGATAACATCAGAAGAATTTTTAGAGAGTTGGAATCTAAATAAATAAAAACCATGAGTATAGGAATCTTAATTATAATAGTTTTGATAATTTCAATAATCGTTTGGGGTTATTTCTATGAAAAAGAAAAGGAAGAACAGAAAAAAAGTAGGGGTAGCACCCCTACAGATTTGATACCGGAACAATCTAAACGAAAACAGGAGAATAAACAAAAGATATTAGAATTTTTAAGAGAAAATGGAAGAGTCACAAATAATGATGTTGAAAAACTTTGTGAAGTATCTGACAATACAGCCGAAAGATATTTGGACGACTTAGAAAAAGAAGGATATTTAATTCAAAACGGAGAAATAGGTCGAGGAGTGTTTTATATACTAAAAAATAAATAGCCCAACCCCTGCCTGCCGGCAGGCAGGGGTTGGGCTATTTATCCTGGCTTTAAATATAGTTATTCTAATGTTCTTAAGAACACTAGAATAAAAATATTAATAATAAGAAATAATATGAAAAAGATATTAAAAAGAATAATAATTGGGATCATAACTATAATTGTATTAATCGCATTGGCAGGAATTTACAAATTCAATTTTACCGATGATGATATCTATGTTCAACAAGAAGACGGTTCTGTGGTAAAATATAACGAAATAGAAAATAATGAATCCCGTTAGAGATTTGATGAGAAAAGGTTGTATGTATTGTTTACATGAAAGTGGGATAAAAAATTAGTAGTCTAATTAAGATCGTTTGTTCAAAACAGACTATCTCTAACGGGATGAATAAAAAAAGAATTATAGAAAAAATAATAAAAGATCTTGAGGAAAAATTAGCGGGGCAAGAATTAATTTTAAAAAAGATAGATAGGGACAGGCGGGATGCTCCTAGTTTTATGCAGTCTGCTAGTGATACCACTAGGGCAGAAAAACAACAGGAAGGGGATGACTATCAATTGAAAATTCAAGATACCAAAGATTCTATTGATTATTTTAAGAATACTAATTTGGATGGAAATTTTCTAAAGGTTGTTGATGATGAAGACCGTATCATAAATTATTTAATGGTGGAAAAAGGAGGGGGAATTATTTTAAAAGAAGACTTTGAACTTATTGGTGAAGAAGGAAGACTGATAGCTATTTCAAAAGAAACTCCGCTTTATAATTGTTTAAAAAATCAAAAAGTTGGAGATACTTGTATTTTAATAATTGGAGAGGTAGAAAGAGAATTAAAAATTTTGGAGATTTTTTAATTTAAAATAAAAGGGGCGGTTAGCTCAGCTGGTTAGAGCGTTCGCTTGACGTGCGAAAGGTCACAGATTCGAATTCTGTATCGCCCACAAAATCTTAAATCATAAAGCATTAGCTTTATGATTTTTGATTTTGTTGTGGCGAGATTGGATTCGAACCGAGGCGATGCGAAGCCGACCCAGCAATTTAAATTTTATAAAATTTAAATTGCTGGGTCGAATCGCCGAGTGGAAGTCAAGGGAGTGAGATATTTTTTGAGAGAGTTTACGAACGAACAAAAATATCCACGAGAGTGACCGGATTCTGTATTGCCCACATAATCTTATTTTAATGTTTAAATTCAATACTAAACATACAATTATCCAACTCTATTTCAGGAGCTAGATTTTTGCATTCTAATAACTTCTCATTGGAAGAAAGTAATTCTGGTTTAAAATGATTGACTGTCATTGGTAAAAGTTCGAATTTTATTTCTTCTTTATCTATATTTATATTTACTCCTAATTCTTTAAAAGTGATTGGGTCTATTTGATCAAAAACAAAATTACCTAGGGAATAAAATATAATACCATTTTTATATTTTTCAATAGGTTGGGTAGTGTGAGGGTGATGTCCCAAGACAATTGAAGCTCCAGAATCAATAAGTTTTTGCCCTATTTTAATTTGGGTCTTTGATGGTTGAGAAAAGTATTCTTCTCCCCAATGAATTGAGACAATAACATAGTCAACTTTGGTAGCAGTTTCTTGGATTAAATTATAATAGGGATCAATATTTCCCCAAAGCGCGTTTATTCCAAAGAAAGCTATCTTTAAGTCATCTTTTTCTAAAATAAGTGGTTCTTGATAAATTCCAAAATATTTTATCTTTGCCTCTTCTAAATATTTAATTGTGTCACTAATCCCTTGTTGCAAAAAATCTTCTAGGTGGTTGTTTGCTAACGAAATTAGGTTGATATTTTTTTCTTTGAGGATTTTAATATTTTTTGGATGCATTTTTAGATTGATTGATTTTTCTATAGACTTCTCACTTAGAGTAATAGGGTTTTCTAAATTGACTAAAATGTAATCTTTATTTTCAAACATTTCTTTTGGAAGATTAACAAACATATTTTCATTACGAAAAATTAAAGTTTCTATATATCTTCCTAACATTAAATCACCTAAGGCTAATATTTTAATAGAAGCTTCAATCTGCTCAATCTTGGGAGACTCTTGTTTTTTAAGATAAATATTAGGAGCTTTAGCTTTGATAAAATGATTACCTAAAAATACAAAGAACAAAATAAATATAAATATTTTAAAATTTTTATGATTCATTCTTTTAATTTAAATTTTCTATAAATTGGAGAGTTTCCTTTTGTTCTTTAAGGGCGTCTTGAGCTGATTTTTCTTGCTTGGCTAAGATGTTTTCAAACATTTTGAAATTGTTAATAATTTTAACTTTTTTGATGGATTCCATAGCTATTTGGCTATGTTTTAAAACATCTTTACAACTTTTATTTATAATTTTGTACCAAAAAATACTTCTCAATTTATCTAAGTCTTCTTCTAGGTTAGGGTTTTTATTATTCTTCTTTGACCATTCTTTTAGAACTAAAGCACAGGCGGAACTAATATGTTCTTTTTTTAAATCATCTTCCCAGTCGTGGGCGTCATCATTAATTTGTTTGGCGATAATATAGTTTTCAAAGAATTTGATGGTGTTTTTAATTTCTAGGGAGTCTTTTTTATATCCTAAGGAAAATAATATTGCGATAGGTCCTAGAGCATGACCTAAAGACCTGTCGGCTAGTCTTTGGTAATTCTCATAATTAGGGATTTGTTTTAAGTCGATTCCTCGACAATGAGTTGTTTCCCATGTGTTGGCTGAATCTATTCTATTCAATATGGTTTTTGAAAAATCAAAGAAACCTGTTTCATAAGGAAGGATATTTCTAAAGATTAGGGTTAATTCTCTTAAACAAACATTAGCCAGCGAAAGTTTTTTAGGATCGCCTTCTTCATCTAGAAAGTCATCATAAATGGTATAGGCTATCCAACCTAATAAATTCGCCACTCCTAAATCTATCAAATTTTCTGACATGGGGATGCTATCTCCAAGTGATTGGTTGAAGAGGTGGGGAAGGAGAATTATTTCTAGACTGTTTTTGGTTTTCAATGTTTGTTTAAGAGTTTGCGAGGCTTGTTTTTTTAAATCCTCATCCAGTGATGAGAAGATCTTTATTGTTTTTTTAATTACCTTATTATAGATTTCTTTTTCTATTTTCGATAATTTGGCACCCCCGGTGCCAAATTTTTTTTGATTAGGGTTTTTTGATTTTTTTATAGATTTTTGATATTTATTTATAGCTTCTAAACAAAAAGCTGTAGTTAAGGCGGGGGAGCCAGCATAATAAGTTTTTTTGTTTATACTAGGATCAATGCAAAATGCACAGGCTTTCCATTGACCGTTTAAATTGTTTTTGCATAAATAGTCTATTGCTTTACTAATTTTTTTAGGAGATTCTCCTAGATTAAGCAAGGCTGAAATAGCTAAAGCTGTATTAAGAGGGTTTCCCCAATTACCATCTTTATTTTTTTGCTTTAAAAGATATTCCTTTATTTCTTTTGTTCTTCTACCTTTATAAAATCTAGACAGGAAATAAATAGAAGTATAAGGTGTTGGGTAATAAGGAGTAATGTATTCTTTTTTCTCTATTTTTCTATTGATGAATCTATCAAGTTTTGGCAATGAAATATCTTGAAGTGATAGAAAATAGGCTATGTTTGAATTTACTGCCAAGTCTACATCTAACCATATCTTTTCAGGAGTATCTGAAGGAACAAGCCAAGTTCTGTAAGGACCACCTGTTTTTTCTTCAGTAAAAGTAAGAAGGTTTACAATTTTTGCTAATATTTCTCCTTTAAATATTTCTGGTCTGTTTAAAAAAAGAGCTGATAAAGAACAAAAAGTATCGTCTAAATCATCAGGATAAGGATACTGTTTTGATTCCTTTGAATTTCTAGTCCAATAATTAAAAGACCAAAAATCAGATTTTTGAGTTAAAAGAAATTTTGTTCCCTTAAATATGATTATTTTGGATATAGGGGTATTTAAATCATTTAAACATAATATTATTAGAGAAGTAGGAAAGGTTGAATTGTAAATTTTATTGCAATTAAACTTTTTAATAGAAGGAGAAGATAAACTTAAAAATTCACCATTTTTTTTCTGGGTTTCTTTTATAAATTTTAGGCTTTTTCCAAAATCAAATTTCATATTTTATTCCTTTACTGGTATCTCAATTGTGAATATTGTTCCTATTCCTTCTTTGGATCTTAATTTTATTTTGCCTCCAAATTCTTTTTCAATTACATCTTTACAAATAGAAAGACCAAGACCAGTCCCAGAAGAACCCTTAGTTGTAAATAATGGTTCAAATATTTTTTTTAAATTCTGTTTTTTAATTCCACAACCCCAATCCTTTACATTTATTGTGATTAGTTTTTTCTTTTGAGAAAGAGTTACTTCGACTCGTTTTTTGTTTTTCTTGTTTTCTTTTTCTATTGATAGACAGGCATCAATACCATTGGATACTAAATCATTTATTACTCTATAAAAATTGATAGGGTTTCCCTTAACTCTTATCAAATTATTTGGTGGATTGAAAATTAATTTAATATTAGATTCCCTGGCTTTGCAGGAAAGAGTTTCTAGAGCTAAAGTGATTTCATCAGCTAGAGAGAAATGAATATTAATTTTTTGATTAACTATTTGCTTACGGGCAGTATCAGCTAATTTCCTCATTTGTTTTATGTTATTAACTATTTTCTCAATGCTTTCGGTGTCTTCCATACAATGTCTATGTTGCTTTTGTAATTGTTCTATATTCAGAGTCATCGCTGTAAGAGGGTTAACTAAATCATGAAAAATACCTGATGCCATTCTCCCAAATTCAGCGAATCTATATAATTGCATTGATTTTTCTATTTGAAATTGTTTTATCTTTTTTGTTCTTTCTTTTACTTTTATTTCTAGAGATTTTTTTTCATTTTTTAATTCAGCCTCAGATTTTCTAGCTCTATGTAGAGATTTTTCTATTTCTCTGTTAGACAACCAAGACACCAAGGTTATGATAATAAAAATAGCAATAACAGCTATAATATCTTCAGTTTTTAACATTTCTTTTTTCCAGTATAAATTGGGGTGAGTTATAGAATTATTTTGAAGATGGGTAAACAAAAGTAAAGTAATAGAAATTATAAAAGTAGAAATAACTGTGAATCTTGTATTGATCAGTATTCCAGATATTATGATTAATAATATATAAGAAAGTAAAGCTAAAGGCAGATCTACTCCCCATGTGAAAATACAATAGGTGGCTGAAACAAAATAAATTCCTATTAATAAATAAGAGGATATTTTTATAAATCTTTTGCGAGATAAAAAATGTAAGATTATAAAAAACAACAATATAAAAAAAGTGATAAAAAAATCACCCCTGTAATCATCCCCCATAGGAATAATTCCTCTTATTAATATTATGGAAGAAGCAACAAAAGCAAGAAGAATAGATCCTAATATCAAGATATTTAATACAAATTCACTTCTTTTTAAATCCTCATTTTTAGAATTAGGTTTAATGAATCTATATAAAAAATGAACACTCTTTTTTAAAAAAACAAGAAATTTCAGTGAGTAAGTACCATTACAAAAATGTTTTTCTATTAGAGTGTTCATATTATTAAGTATTATCAGTAGTATTAATCGAACCAAGGAGCTCTAACGCTTGTTACCATCAAAGCAAAAGCGCTCAATTTTGAGGCATTTCTCATCACCTTAGCGGTCAATACTTTTTTCATTAATTTATTCATATTATTATTTTATTAGGGTTTTAATAAAACTCGACCTATATTTAGAAAATCTAAATATTATATGATATTTTATCAAATTTATTATGAAAAAAAGATAAAGAAAACATAAAGTTTATTATTGCTTAATTATAACAAAAATAAGACTTTTTTCTACAGTATTCCTAAAAATAAATTATTTTTCTCTATTTGATACAAAATTTATACCTTCTTTAATGATTTTTTTTGCTTTTGTATCTTTTAGGTGAGAAGTGTTTTTTTCAAAAATATTTAAAGCTTTTTGAGAAAATCTTTTAGCTTGTTCTCTAGCATAATCCATACTTTTATATTTATGCATGAGTTTTAGAATATAGGTTTTGTCAGATTCTGTTTTTTCTATTCTTTTTTTAAAATAAATCTTTGAAACTTTTTCTTTTTCTTTTATGGAACAATTTTTAATTAAATGAGATAATATCAAAGTTCTTTTACCTTCTAAAATATCCCCCGCATTTTCTTTACCTTGTCTTTCTCTACTTGTGATTAAATTCATATAATCATCCCATATTTGAAAGGCATAACCGAAAGGAATACCCCATTCTTCTATTTTTTTTAATTCTTTGTCATCCGCTCCAGCAATAATAGCCCCTAATTGCAACGGTCCTATGACCGTATAATAGGCTGTTTTTCTTTTTACCATATTTAAATATTCTTTTTCAGTAACTGTAATTTTATTATCTCTAATCCATTTTAATTCTAAATATTGACCTTCGGTAGCTATTAAAAGAATTTCATTTAACTTGTTGAAAACTTCCCAAGCTTTTTCGGAATTCATTTTTTGGGTGTTATTTCCTATTACTTTCCACATAAGAATATGTAGAGCATCTCCAGTGTTAATAGCTAATTCATCTCCATGTAAAATATTTAAAGTTGGTTTATGACGCCTTTCTTCTGAATGATCTTCAATATCGTCATGAATAAGAAGCCAATCCTCTGACATCTGCATAGCTGTTGCGGTTAAAATTGCATCTTTAATTTTTCCCCCAAACATTTGGGTTGAAAGGAGAACCAACCCTGGCCGAAAATATTTTCCTTGCCTAGTGGGGTAGTCTTTTATCATTTTGTAATGACCACAGGGCTCTTTATTAGGTAAATATTTCTGAATTTCTTTCCAAACAGGTTTTTTTAGTTTTTCGAGTTCTTTAATGAAATTTATTTCCATATACTTGAAATTTATTTAATATCAATTTTATAACCCCTTCCAGGTATGGTTTTTATCATATTTATTTTTTTACCAACTGAATCAATTTTTTTTCTTAAATTAACAATATGTGATTCTATTGTGTTGGAAAAAGGATCAACATCAGTGTTCCATACATGTTCCATAATCATACCTCTGGTTAAAACAATTCCTTTATTTTGGATCATATATTTTAGTAACATAAATTCTTTTCGTGTTAAAGGTATTTCTTTTTTAGATGTAATATCACTTTTGGGGGTTTGGGCGATTCAAATAATCATCAACTAATTTCTCTCTCAACTCACTCCTTAAACCATTATGGTTTTTTAATAATTTCTTCATATGTGAAAAAACACCACCATCTAGTGAATTGGTTGT